>JANWZB010000009.1 GCA_025055035.1 Candidatus Kapaibacterium sp. | reverse complement strand
CGACTTGCTCATGCAGTTGACAAAAGCTATAAAAGCTGATGCTTTTGCTGAGTTAGGAGAAAAAGCAAGCTTTGTTGAATACATACGTGCTCGGTGGAGCGAGCTGTATAAAACTCGAAAAAGTTCCCTTCCAACATTTGATGCCTTTTGGGCACAAGTGCTACGCGATGGCGTACTTCCACCAACAGAGGCAGCAAAAGCTCCCTCTATTGTTGTAAATTCTGCGGTTTTAAGCAAACTCATTGCCGAATCTAACGTGGAAAAGAGCGAATACACTGCTCTTGTTACACCTTCCTATGCACAGTATGACGGCTCGCTCAGCAACAATAGCTGGTTTATGGAGTTGCCAGACCCAGTAACAAAGATGACGTGGGACAACGCAGCACTTGTAAGTTTGAATACTGCAAAGAAACTTTTAGGCGAAAAGAAAGCACTGCAAATCGCAGCAGAGTCTCCAGATTATAGCGATACAGTGTTAGTTCGCTTAAAAAGCGCCTATGGTGCCATCGAGCTACCAATTTGGGTTCAGCCCGGCATGCAAGATGGTGTAATTGCAACAACAACTGGATTCGGAAGAGTAGGAATTGGCGAGGTTGCTGATAATGTTGGTGCCAACGCTTTTGCATTGATGTCACCAGAACAAACATTTGGCTACATTCCAGTTACAGTTGAGATTACAGACAAACTTTACCGTGTTGCAACAACGCAGAAACATTCCAGTCTTGTGGGTCGAAAACTTGCTCTTGAGACAACTTTTGCGAAAATTAAAGCAAAGGATGAGCATCTTTTCGAGAAAGAGCATGTTCCGGGAAAGAGAAGCCACAGTAACGATGAGCTTCCGCCAAGTATAGTCCCCAACTTTGCTTACAAGGGGCACCGTTGGGGAATGACTATTGACATGTCTACGTGCGTGGGTTGTGGTGCATGCATTACGGCTTGTCAAGCAGAGAACAATACCCCTGTTGTTGGAAAACAGCACGTTATTAACGCTCGTGAGATGCACTGGATTCGTATCGATCGCTACTATGACCACAGTAATCTTGACAACCCAAAAGTGGTACTTCAACCGATGCTGTGCCAACACTGCGAAAATGCCCCATGTGAGAATGTATGCCCTGTTGCAGCAACGACACATAGCCCCGAAGGACTGAATGAGATGACGTATAACCGGTGTGTCGGTACGAAATATTGTGCGAATAACTGTCCCTATAAAGTTCGTCGCTTCAACTGGTTGAACTGGCATAAGGGTAAACGCACACCATTAGAGTTTGTACATAACCCTGATGTTACAGTGCGCATGCGCGGTATTATGGAGAAGTGTTCGTTTTGCACGCAGCGCATCGCAGAAGCACGGCAAAAAGCGAAGGACGCTGGCGAACTGTATATACCAGATGGTGCGTTTCAGACAGCTTGCCAACAGGCGTGCCCTAGTGGTGCGATTGTGTTTGGAAACACAAATAATCCTGAGAGTATGGTTTCAAAGTTGCGCAAAAGCGAACGCGGCTTTCTAGTATTAGAGGAGCTAAATGTTCGACCTCAGATTACATACCTTGCGAAGGTTCGTAATCAGGAAGAATCTTCCTTTCATAGTGCAACTCATACCATGAGCAATCATGGATAAGTTTGGGATTGATTTTACGAACAATAGTCCAACCGTCTTAACTTTTAGGTATAGTTATGGAAGCAAAAGAACATGCTACGGTAGCTTCAGCGGGATACTCAAGTGGTGCAGTAGTCCTGAATGGCTATCACGACAACCTTGCAGCAAAGCCGGTTCGCGAGCCGCTCGTACTAGGAAATAAGACTATACACCAAATTACCGAAGACATCTGTGGTATTGCTGAGCAGAAGGCGACACCGAAATTTTGGGCAGCTTTCTTGGTATCGCTTCTCGTAACAGCAGCAGGTGTGGGAGCACTGGCTTACACTATAGGTGTAGGTATTGGAGTATGGGGGCTGAACAATACTGTCGGTTGGGGCTGGGACATTACGAACTTTGTGTTTTGGGTCGGTATTGGTCATGCAGGCACGCTTATCTCAGCAATTCTATTTCTCTTTCGCCAGAAATGGCGCACGGCAATTAATCGTTCTGCGGAAGCCATGACGATATTTGCCGTTATTAATGCAGCAATCTTTGTACTTACTCACACAGGCCGTCCTTGGTTTGACTATTGGCTTCTTCCCTATCCGAACCAGATGAAAATGTGGGTAAACTTTCGCTCTCCCCTGGAATGGGATGTTTTTGCCGTGAGTACGTACTTTACCATTTCGCTGCTATTCTGGTTTACGGGTCTTGTTCCTGATCTTGCTACTCTGCGCAATCGTGCCAAAACGAAGATAGCCAAGGCAGCATACACCATTTTCAGTCTAGGGTGGACTGGTTCAACACGAAACTGGCATCATTACGAGTTTGCATACTTAATATTTGCTGGCTTATCTACGCCGCTCGTGCTTTCTGTGCACTCTATTGTATCGTTTGATTTTGCAGTGTCGATATTGCCCGGCTGGCATACTACTATCTTTCCGCCATACTTTGTTGCTGGTGCTATCTTTTCAGGGTTTGCGATGGTGCTCACTCTCATGCTCGTTGCACGGGAAGTGCTCGACCTGCATGATTATATTACCCTGAAACACATTGACAACATGAACAAAATTCTACTTGCCACAGGTATGATGGTAGGGTATGCATACGCAATGGAATTCTTCATTGCATGGTATAGTGGCAATCCCTACGAGCGCTTTGTGTTTATCAATCGTGCGACGGGCGACTACGCTTGGTCGTACTGGGCGATGATTACCTGTAATGTTATCTCTCCTCAGTTTTTCTGGAGCGCAAAGCTGCGCCGAAACGTATGGTTCACATTTGTTCTTTCAATTTTTGTCAACATTGGTATGTGGTTCGAGCGATTTACGATTATTTCAACGTCGCTTCACCACGGGTATCTTCCCTCAAGTTGGCAGTATTATACACCAACATGGGTCGAAATTACGATATTTATCGGCACATTTGGCTTATTTATGACGTTCTTTCTCCTGTTTGCCAAATACTTGCCGATTATTGCAATTGCAGAGGTGAAATCCATCATGCCCGGTGCACAGCCGAGCCATCATCACCATGAAGATGAAAAGCATACTGAGCACAGCGAGTATACAGAACAACACGTTGAAGCAAATAATGTTCAAGCGCAAAGGCGCTAGTTTGCTTATGATAGAAAGATGATGAAGTAATATCAACAATACCAACAATAACTTCCGAGAGAGAGCTATATGCCTGCGTTGGAAAAAGGTGATGTCATTGCTGTTATGGGAGACTTCAAAGATCCCAATAGGCTCATATCAGCAGCAAAAAGTATTCACGCTGCTGGATACACGAAGTTCGACATCTATACTCCTTACCCTGTTCATGGGTTAGAGAAAGCGATGGGCGTGCCCAAAACGAGTTTACCAAAGTTTGCACTGGCAGGAGGACTATTTGGTCTTTTGTGTGCCTTTGCTTTGCAGTACTGGACAGGTGCTATTGAGTACAAGCTGAATATTGGCGGAAAGCCACTTTTTGCTCCGCAGTTTGGCGTTCCGGTATTCTTCGAGCTGACGGTGCTATGCACAGGCCTCACAGTATTTTTTGTAATGTTTGGTTATCTGAATCGCCTGCCAAACTGGCACTCGAAGTATCAGTACGATGAGGGATTCCAAGCAGCAACAGATGATAATTTCTGTGTTGTTCTGGAAGCTAACGATCCTCGCTTTACTGTAGAAAATGCGCAAGAGCTTCTTAGGAGGTTAGGGGCGGACAACGTTCGTGTCGTGCATGAAACTATAGAACAGGACTAATTGCGCTCGTACATCCACAACTATTAACTATCAACCAACATGGCTACAAACAAGCGTAAACTCGGCTTTTGGTCGACACTTGGATTTGTGCTTTTTGCGATATTCTGGATTGGATTACTTTCGGGTAATATTCTCTGGACGTCGGATACCCCGCCACTTCAGATTATTGACGATATGGATAATCAGCAGAAAGTTAAGGCACAAGCTGCCTCTTCGTTCTTTGCTGATGGCAAAGCGACGCGCGATCCGATTGAATATACCGTACCACGCAATGGCACACAGTATAGCGTATCGCTGGACGAAGCGGATGTAAAAAACATCAATACAGTGCCGGTAACACCTGAAGTATTGGCGCGTGGCAAGAATCGCTACGAAACCATGTGCACGCCATGTCACAATTATGATGGCAAGGGCAATGGCATTGTGGTTCAGCGAGGGTTCGCAAATCCGCCTAGTCTCGTTCGCCCAGACGCTATCGCATATAGCGATGGTAGGCTTTTTCATGTCATTAGCGCTGGACAAAATATCATGTCGTCGTACGCAGACAAACTTTCAGAACTAGACCGCTGGTGTGTTGTACACTACATTCGAGTCCTTCAGAATGGTGGTACGCATCCTAAGATGTCTTCTGCTGGTGGAGCAGAGAAAGCTACCCAACACAGCCAGTCAACCGCTCAGATTACTACAAAGACAGCGAGTATATCATCCCGATAGTAGCTTTCAAGAGCAATCTAACAGTAAGAATGTCGTAAACCCTACATACCTAAAACACCTATGAATGCTGTAATTATTGCTAGCTCAAGCTTTGTGCAGAAATTGCGAATGTATTCGATGATTGCTCTGGGAATCGGCTCTGCTGGTATGGCTGTCGCCGCACTTCTTGATACAGGACGATTTCTACAAGCATATCTTATTGGATACATCTACTTTGCCGGGATTACAGTTGTTGCAATGTTTTTTGCTACCCTACAGTTCCTTGTTAATGCAGGCTGGAGCGCGCTTGTACGCCGCATACCGGAAATATTCGCGGGCTTCCTACCGATAGTGCTTGTTGGCATGATACCAATTGTAGCTGACGTTTGGATAACTCATAAGCTCTATCACTGGGCTGACCCTCATGTGTATGAGCCCGGACCGCACTTTGATGAAATTCTTGCGCTGAAGCGAGGGTATCTTAATCCTATTTTTTTCACAATTCGCCTGGTACTGTACGCTGCAATATGGTTTGCTACGTACAGGCTTATTATCGTAAACTCCTTCAAGCAAGATGAAAGCAACACAGACTATACACCAACTCGGCTCAATATGAAGCGCTCAGCGCCTTTCGTATTACTTTTTGCTCTTTCTCTGACATTCGCAGGATTTGACCTCGTTATGTCGCTTGATCCTCATTGGTTTAGCACAATGTTCGGTGTGTACTTCTTTGCTGGCAATTTTGTTTCGACCCTCTCTCTCATTGCGATATTTGTGGTTGTACTACGTAAGCAAGGTCTTCTTAAGGGTGTTACTGACGAGCACTACCATGACATAGGTAAATTTATGTTTGCCTTCACTGTCTTTTGGACATACATAACGTTCTCCCAGTACTTTCTCATTTGGTATGGCAACCTTCCCGAAGAGGCGCTGTTCTTCATTGCACGCGCTCACGGAAACTGGCAGTTTTTGGGCTACGGATTAGTTTTTGGACACTTTATCGTGCCATTCGTAACTCTGCTTACACAAAACAACAAGCGTAACCCCAAAGTTCTCGTTATGGTGGGAAGCTGGATTCTGTTCATGCACTTTATAGACCTCGCCTTCATTATTCTTCCTAATTTTAGCCCGACACTCCATCTTGGATGGCAGGATATGGTATCATGGCTCATGTTTGCCGGGCTGTTCTTCTTTACTGTTGCACGTCAGCTGCAGACCCGCTCTATTGTTGCCATCAACGACCCCTATCTCAAAGAGTCATTAGAGCTTGTATCGTAGTTTGTTCTTTTTTCTCTGCTGTCTTTTCTCTTTCTTTTAAAGCTGCAAGGCCGTCTCTTGTGCGATGACTAAACAGGGGCGGCTTTGTATTCATGGGATATAATTGATAAGGAGCAAGGTACGCGCTATCTGTATTGCTTCTTCACGAGTTTCTACACCAAGCTTTTGATAGATTGAACTGGCGATATTACGCACTCTTCCTTCGGAAAGCATTAGAAGTTCAGCTATTTCCGCGTTAGTTTTATTGAGGTGAGTTAGGACTGTAATCTCTGTGTTTGTGAGCTTGTAATCCATTAGGGCTTTATTTGCCTTGAAAAAGTGAGCAGCAAGCATTGGGCTCAGCCATACACCAGTTTGTAAATCAGAGCGTAGGGCGCGCAAAAGCTCGTCTGGACTTTCATCTTTTAACATGCAACCACTTGCTCCTGCCTCAAGGGCAGCTCTGGCAAGATCTGTCCGACCTGTAATAACATAGATGCGAATATTCTTATTATTTTGCCGCACTTGGCGAATAACTTCCACACCGCTTATGTCGGGTAGTTGTAAGTCTTGAATAAGTATATCTGGTCGCAGCTGCTGGAGAGCTTTGATGACATCAAGTCCACGATTGTATATTCCTACAACTTCAAAGCTTTTCTCGAGAGACAGCCATGTTTGTAGAAGGTGAGTAACGAAATCGTGGTCGTCGCAGATAATAATGCGCTTCATGGAATTTCATGAGCTGAACAGTTGAATGGAGAATATATAGCATTGATGTACACAATAACTAAGAGCTACAATGCCTGTAAAAACAAAAGTGTTGATAAGTATAAAATATCAAAAAAACGCTTCTGTGCTAGCGCAAACAGATGAAAATTTTTTCTTCCGCGCAGCCTACGAAGAATTTGGCTATCTTCGGTGAACATCGTAGTTTGCACGCAAGATTGAAAGTTAGCACAGGGTTCTGCTTGACGCTGCGTCGTAGTACAAACATCTTCACCTTGCTCAATAACATGTATACAGTATGAAAGTATCGCTTGCATCTGTTACAAGAGCATCTAGAAAAGATATGCAAAAGAAAAGGGAGGTACGGGCACATAACCAGTCTTCTCGCATACAAGATACCCGTCGTACTATGATGTCGTCTTCCGCGATGGCTTCAGCGTTTCTTACGAGAGAAACGCTTCTAAGGGATTACTTCATTGCTAACGAAAGTCGTCATGCAAGTTACATGGGGCGTAGGGAGGCACTGAGTGGAAATGCAAAGTTTGGCATTTTTGGTGATGGAAAAGAAGTGCCACAGCTTGCGATGGCAAAGGTCTTTCAGAAAGGAGATTTTCGTTCCGGCTACTACCGCGACCAAACGTTTATGCTAGCAATTGGCGAGATCACGGTGCAGCAGATGTTCGCACAGTTGTATGCTCACGCCGATGTCCGATACGAACCTGCTACCGCCGGAAGGACGATGAACTCTCATTTTGCAACACGAAGCTTGGATGAATATGGGCAATGGAAAAACCTAAGCGAGATGTATAATTCTGCGGCAGACATTTCTCCTACTGCATCGCAAATGCCGCGCCTTGTAGGGCTTGCATATGCATCGCGTCTGTATCGAGAAATTGAAGATTTGCGTCATTTTACTCAGTTTTCAAAAGGGGGCAATGAGGTTGCCTTTGGTACTATCGGCAATGCAAGCTGCGCTGAAGGGATGTTTTGGGAGGCAATCAATGCTATTGGCGTCCTAAAGGCACCCGCTGTGATTTCAATTTGGGACGACGGATACGGAATTTCTGTACCGAACAAATACCAAATGACGAAAGAAAATATGTACGCTCTCTTGCAGGGCTTTCAGCGAGAAGAGGGTTCAGACGTTGGGTTCGATATTTATCAAGTGAAGGGATGGGATTACCCTGCACTGCTTGAGGTATATATCGAAGCAGCAAATAACGCAAGGTTTTATCATATCCCATCAATCATTCACGTTGTAGATTTGACGCAGCCTCAGGGACATTCTACGAGCGGTAGCCACGAACGATATAAGCCAAAGGAGCGCTTGGAATGGGAGCGCGAATATGATTGTATTGTCAAAATGAGGGAATGGTTAATTGCTGAAAAGTTTGCATCTCCTCAGGAGCTCGACGAGATTGAAGCACAAGCAAAACAATCCGTTGAAAATGCTCGCAGGCAAGCGTTTGAAGCGTATATGCAACCTATCCGCCAAGAAGTAGGTGAAGCCCTTGAACTCATGCGCCGTATAGCACTGTCTGCCTCTTCGGAGTGTGCGCATGAAATTCAGCGTATATCGCACGAGCTAAGCACTCTTCGTAATCCTGAGCGTCGTGATATAGTTTCTGCCGTATGCTGGACACTCTTTGCTGTGCGCAACGAACCAATTCCTGCAAAACAAGATCTTATAACATGGATTCACCAGCAGAATGCTATTAATCGTGAGCGTTATAGTAGTAACCTGTACAGCGAATCGAAAGAGTCGGCACTCAAAGTGCCTGTCATTCCTGCTGTTTATGCACCAGACGCACCAAACGTCAATGGTTTTGAAATTCTTAATGCCTGCTTTGATGCTGCTCTGAAGCGTGATCCTCGTGTTCTCGCATTTGGTGAGGACGTTGGGCACCTTGGTGATGTTAATCAAGCATTTGCAGGATTGCAAAAAAAGTATGGAGAGCTGCGCGTAAGCGATACTGGTATTCGAGAGTGTACGATTGTGGGGCAGGGAATTGGTTTGGCAATGAGAGGGCTTCGCCCAATAGCAGAAATCCAGTACTTAGACTATTTGCTGTATGCCATTCAAATAATGTCTGACGACCTTGCATCACTTCAATATCGAACGAAAGGTGGTCAGAAAGCACCTCTTATTATCCGTACGCGGGGACACCGCCTCGAAGGAGTCTGGCATTCAGGGTCACCGATGTCTGGCATTATCAACTTCGTACGAGGTATTCATGTTCTTGTTCCGCGCAACATGACGCAAGCCGCTGGATTCTATAATACACTCTTGCGCTCCGATGATCCAGCACTAGTTATTGAGGTGCTGAATGGCTACCGCTTGAAAGAAAAAATGCCAGCAAATATTGGTGAATTTACCGTGCCTCTTGGAGTTCCGGAGGTTTTGCGTAGTGGAACAGATATTACGATAGTGAGCTATGGGGCAACTCTGCGTCTTGTACTCAAGGCTGCTGAGCTTCTTGCCAGCGCTGGCATTAACGCTGAAGTTATTGATGTTCAGTCCTTGTTGCCCTTTGATCGCTTCGGTGTCATTGTATCCTCGCTACAGAAAACAAACCGCATTCTTTTTGTAGATGAAGATGTGCCGGGTGGTTGTACAGCCTACATGATGCAGCAGGTCATAGAAAAGCAGGGTGGCTATCAGTATCTCGATGCGCAGCCTCGCACGCTTACAGGACAGGAGCACCGTCCAGCATATGGTACTGACGGAAACTTCTGGTCAAAGCCAGATGTTGAACATATATTCATGGCTGCTTACGAAATGATGCATGAAGCATATCCCAAGAAATATCCTATGTTTTATTAGCTATCGAAGTTCGTTAGCAATATTCAGTCAGTTAAAGTGTTGATATGAATCTTGGCAGGAGGCTAATCCTCATGTAGGCATGTTTACGTGCGTTTTCCTCATTTTGTGCTCACAAATCAACTATGTTCGATGGATACCCAGCACTCTATTGGTATTATAGGTGGTGGCAACCTCGGTGTAGCAATTGCACAAGGTCTAATTGCTTCAGGACTGTTGTCACCAAGACAGATTACAATTACGCGACGCCGTATCGAGCTTCTTAGTGATTTAGCAAAACAAGGTATTGTTGTTACAGCCGATAACATTCATGCGCTTAGAGCATCAAGCATCATTATCCTTGCTGTTCAGCCTCAACAGCTCAATGAGGTGTTGGCAGAGATATGCACAGAAATTGATGCCGGAAGGCATGTTATTATTTCTGTAGTTTCAGGAGCAAGCATTGCAGAGATTACAAAGCGGCTTGGTAAAACTATACCTGTAGTACGTGCTATGCCAAATACCGCTATTGCTATCCGAGAG
Source organism: Candidatus Kapaibacterium sp. (assembly GCA_025055035.1). GTDB lineage: Bacteria > Bacteroidota > Ignavibacteria > Kapaibacteriales > UBA4661 > PH2015. The sequence continues at coordinate 38,276 of JANWZB010000009.1, read as the reverse complement.
TCAATGACTTGTCTGGCAGCAGAAGCGGACCATCGTGCTGCACTAAATATTGCACAGCAGATTTTCAATACAGTCGGTGCGACTATCCTTATTCGTGAAGAGCAGATGACAGCAGCTACTGCTCTCTGTGCATGTGGAATAGCATTTTTTCTACGAGCCATACGAGCAGCATCACAGGGCGGCATAGAAATTGGCTTTCATGCAGATGAGGCAATCAAAATGGCTGCACAAACTGCTCGTGGTGCTGCCTCGCTTCTATTATCAGGTTCTCATCCAGAAAGCGAGATAGACAAAGTAACGACTCCTCGTGGGTGCACGATTGCTGGTCTCAATGAAATGGAGCACCAAGGATTTAGTTCTGCGCTTATCCGTGGCATTACAACAGCTTCAGACAAAGCGACACACTTATATGCATAGAGAAGCTATCGCAGCATTGAGTGTATGGTGGAAAAATTTTTTCAGTGCGCTAAAACATAGACAGCAACTGCCTCACACGTTGCTGTATAATATGCTTGCGGTAATTTACATTTATGTATGCAGTGTAGAAAACTCAGTTTGTTTTGAGCATGCTGCTGAGCCACTGTTAAAGGTATATGTGCGTGGAGTACGAGTCTTTGGCGATACTACAGAAAGCTCACCTCCAATTATCGTTATGCGAGCTCAGCGCGAGTTTGCTGTATCGTTTAATTCTTTTCGAAGCTTTACGCGTGATGCTGAACAGCAGGAAAGTGCAGTGGTAGGCAGTAGGTATGTAACAATTGAAGTTGATGTGCAAGCATCTACGCAACCTATGTTTGTTGTTACGCTCGTGCATTGCGATGCCTTTTGGAATGAGGATAATAATCCTGCTCTCAGCGACCAGATATTACGCGTTACGCAAATACAGGTTACGCAAGCTCATAGCTTTTCCCTACACTATACGCATCGTGCACGATGTACCGTGCCAAACAGTGAAGTTCAATTACACTTTTCTGGAAATTGGAAGGCAAAAGTGTTCGATGCACACGATATGGATGTACCTATTTGTGAGGCACGGTTCTTCGTTGTTGAGCAGCAGGCTATAACATCGCTGAGCGTTATACCAGATGCCTATAGCCCACGCGTAGGAGGGACAAGTCCGGCAGCCTATCTTATAGAGGCTATGATTTCAGCTCCACCTCAGTTGTTTGATGAGAATATTCACACCGTCACTGTGTATCGAGCATGGCGTTGGAATGAACCAATAACTATCACACAACGTTTGGAAAAAAGCAAGATAGATATTCTATACAACCAGCGTTCTTCGGGAGCGACAGTACTGGGCTTTTCTAGCGGACAGAAACGATTTCGGGTTGGAGCAGTACCTGCAGAGAATGAATATCGTGTTCTGGACATACGAGATGCTTTACGATTTCCGGCTTCTACTACACCGTTACGGTTTGGTCTGTCAGATGTTCGGCGCAATGGAGTGGCATTTGTTCATGCTGACGATGGTGCATTTTCTAGCGAGGGAGTGTCGATGGCTCATGATGAATATGTTCCCGTAGAGTTTGTGCTTGCAAGTGAGGGGGTTCCGTCGTCGAGGGATATCTACGTAGTAGGATCATTTAATAACTGGACGGTAACGCCAAGTTGGAGAATGAGCTACGATAGCGTATTTCAGCAGTATAAGCTTGTTCAGTGGATTCGGCGAGGTCGACATAATTATATGTATGCCTCGGGAATAACAACGAACAGTGGAGTTGTTAAGAGCTATGACTACGAAGAATGCGAAGGAAATTCATTGTCAGCACACCATACCTTTTACGCATTATTCTACTACCGCAGCCCACAGTTTGGCGGATATGATGCAATAATAGGGGTTGCCCAGTACTCAAGAAAGCCAAAACGGTAAGAGAAGAATACTGCTCTGAGAAACACGAGCCTGTGTTTTCTGTGGTGCCAGGAGAAAAAGAGATTGAAGTGTAAAAATTGGACAAGGTGCAAAGTACAACACTGAACATGTGTGGACTTATGATTATCGTGCCTCCACGGCGTGAACGCCCATACATGCAGCAATAGCTTCTGCAAGATTGTCAAGCGGTTGTACTTCGTCGGCAATTCCTTCGTCGACGACAGCCTTCGGCATACCGTACACCACACATGACTGCTCGTCTTGTGCGATAATATACCCACCTTTAGCACTAAGTTTTTTCAGGCCAGCACAGCCATCACGCCCCATTCCTGTCATGATAACGCCAATAGCATGACCACCAAATGCTTCAACGACAGAATCAGTTGTGATATCGACAGAGGGACGATGAAGAGTGTCTGATGGTTCGGGAGTAACTAGAATAGTGCGCTGGTCTTTTGCAATTTTCATATGGAGTCCGCCCGGTGCAATAAGCACTAGACCAGGTTCGAGAATGTCGCCATCTTGTGCCTCTCGCACGGTGACGTGTGAAAGAGTGTTTAGTCGGTCTGCAAGTGATTTGGTGAAATGCGCGGGCATGTGCTGAACAATCAGCATACCTACAGGAAAGTCTTTGGGCAATCGTGGTACGACTTGATGTAAGGCTAGAGGTCCACCGGTAGAAACCCCTAGAACAACAATTTTGGCGTGACCTGCTGCAGGTCGCTTTCTTCCAGTTACACGGACTTCATGGAGAGGCTTTGCTGGGATAGCGATAGATGCCTCGTGCTGTACTGAAGCATTGCTGTCTTGCATTGACTGCTGCCTGCGGCGGGCTATGCGCTCTTGCAGGGACAGACGCTCGTGAGACGGTTCTTCTTGCTTTGATGGTGCTGCGGACGCAGCAGGCTTACGAAAGCCCAATCCACCGAGTAGTGAAGGGCGCGCTAGACGGCTTTTTACCCCAGAGCTTTGGGTAATAGCTTTTACTTTCCCTACGAGCTCATCGCGCATCGTTTGCTGGATAGTGAGCGTAGACTGCTTTGATATGAAATCAACTGCGCCAAGCGACAATGCTTCAAGTGTTGCCTCCGCACCCTCTGTAGTAACGCTGCTTACCATGAGAACAGGGGTTGGAGTTTGCTCCATGATAATCCGAAGTGCCTCCAAGCCATTCATAACAGGCATCTCAACGTCGAGTGTAATAATATCGGGCTTGAGCTCGGCTGTCTTTTCTATTGCTTCTTTACCATTGTTCGCTAAACCAACAACTTCTATGTCTGGCTCGCTCTGAAGCATCGTGGAAAGCGCTTTACGCACAAATGCTGAGTCATCAACTATTAGAACCCGAATTGGTTTCATAGGTGTCGTAGTTTGTTTCGATAGTTATGTCAATCTAGCGTATGCCTGCACATGCCTCGTGTGGAGAGGATCCAAGCAATAGCTGCTTATTGTTGCCAAACGGATGCTGCAATAGTATGGTGAGATGCCTGAATGAGCTCTTCAATATCGAGAATCATGATAACACGACCGTCGCCAAGAATTGTCGAACCTGACATACCACGGATATGACCAAGATATTCTCCAAGAGATTTAATAACTATTTCCTTCTGTCCTAAAAGCTCGTCTACGACGAGCCCTAGACGCTTGTCTGCGAGACCCACGACGACGACGTAGCGATTTTCTAGGGATTCTTCTACCGTAGGAGTTTTCAGTATTTTGTCCATTCGAATCAAGGGAAACACTTGATTGCGAATGCGAATAACTTCGTTCTGGTTGATGCTATATATTTGGTTGAGGTCGGTATTAACTACTTCAACAACGGCACTTAAGGGTAATGCATAGATTTCAGACTGCACACGAACAAGCAATCCTTGTATAATAGCAAGGGTTAGTGGAAGCTTGATGGTAAATGTTGTGCCGGAGCCTATTTTAGAGTCAACTTCGATAATGCCTTTAAGCTTTTGAATGTTTGTACGAACAACATCCATACCTACCCCACGCCCCGAAACGCTTGTTACTTTTTCAGCTGTGCTGAAGCCAGGCATGAAAATGAGGCTGTACGCATCTCTATCAGTCATTGTTTGTGCCTGCTCGGAAGTAATAAGACCCTTTTCCAGAGCCTTGCGCTTGAGCATTTCCGGATCGATTCCCTTGCCATCATCTATGATGCTAACAACAATATGATTTCCCTCGTGCTGTGCGTCGAGAATCAAAGTTCCTTTACGACTTTTTCCTACTTTTTCCCGCTCTTCTGGTCGCTCGATTCCATGGTCACATGAGTTGCGAATCATGTGAACGAGTGGGTCATTAAGTTCCTCAATAATGCCTCTATCAAGCTCTGTCTCCTCTCCGCGAAGCACAAGCTCAATCTCTTTCCCAAATTCTTTCGATAGATCACGAACAATACGCGGGGCTTTCTGAAAAATTTTAGAGATCGGTACCATGCGAGTTTTCATGATAGCCGACTGCAACTCTGTAGTAATAAAGTCTATCGCTGAACTTGTTTCTTGAAGCTCTCTCAGAAAATCGTGGTTTTCATAGCGCTGTATGAGTTCTTGTGTTACCTGTGCTAGGCGGTTACGTCCTAGGACGAGTTCTCCCGAAAGATCCATCAACGTTTCAAGACGATTGATGTCTACCCGAATAGTCGTCTCTGTTGCTGCTGCTACTGCTTTTTTGTCGTCAGGTGCATTAGCCGGCACCGAGGCTGCTTCTTTTGTGGGAGCTTTTTTTGCTGCTGATGGGTGCTCACTGGAACGTGCAGCGATTGGGGTAGTCGTGGGAAGGGGCGCTGGTGCTGATGCCGGCAGTTGAGATGATGGTAAGGGTGATGGGGCAATGCTAGGTTGCGTTGTCTGAACATGCTGAGCGGATAGAGGTTGGCTAGATACTTGAGTATCTTGAGCGGAAGTCGACTGCCTAGAGCCTGATTGCATACTACGGTTGATTTCATCAAATGCCTTTGCAATCATTGCAAGTTCTTCATCGGTAAAGTAGTCCCCTGTTGTACCGAATGATTTATCGCTTAAAATAGCTTCCACAATAGATGTACCACTCGGTGGGATGCTAGGTGTAGAAGCTGTGGTGGGGGCGACCGTAGTAGTTGGGGGAGAAGAAGGTGTAGGTGCAGGCGTAGAAGATTCTGGGTGGATGATTTTATGCAATTTCTGCATAGTCTTGGAGTAGTCGACAGGCTCTGTGTCGCCAGCTTGTGCTTTTTTGAGGAGAATTTTTAGCCAGTCATACACTTCCAACAAGGCATCAACGATATCTGAGGTTACTCTTAGCTCTGCTTTTCGTAGCTTGTTAAGAATGTCTTCTGCATGATGTGTAATTTCAGTGATTTGGTCGAAGCCCATGAAAGAGGACGTTCCCTTAATTGTATGGAAGCTACGGAAGACAGAGTTGAGCAAATCAAAGTTCTCTGCTTGCGACTCTAGTTGCATGAGGTCTTGGTCGAGAGTGTCAAGAATTTCTTGAGTTTCAACGAGGAAACTATCAAGAAGCTCTTTCATTTCGTTGTCGAGAGGACCTGCCATAACCTAATAGATCTTGAAGGAGAGCGATGCAAAATCTGTGGTTTACTGATGATAGCTAGATGTAGGAAGAACAAAAGAATAACACTGAAACTAGAGACGACCTCGGTGCGATGATAACTAGGTTTTCTTGAATAATGCATCTATATCATCCTGAGAAGCAATCTCATTGTCTGAACCACTGGTGTTACCAAACAGTGCATCTATATCATCTTGAGAAGCGTTCTCACTATGCGTAGAAGAGGATATGCGTACTTCGCTGAATAACGCATCGATATCACTTTGGCTCGACATACCGTGTGCTCCAGACTCTACGTTGGTGTTCTGGCTTTGCTGGAACGAGGCAAAAATTGAATCAACAGAGTCTTGACGCTGAGACGGATCGCTTGAGAGTGCAGAGCCGACATCGTTATCATAGGCAATAGCTCGATGGAGAGACGAAACTTTTGTTTCATGAGATTCTTCTTGAGGGGGACGGCGTGCAGTAGAAGAAGAAATAAGCTCCCCAATCTCCGTGTTGCGAAAGTGAACCATGATTTCGCTTAGCTTGCTTTGTACTGTTTGCAGCAAACTATTGACAGCTGCCAGTTGCTGTGCTGTAATATCTTGCACTTGAAGCGACATCATGATTTGTGTTGAATCCATGCGAATGCTTTCAAGAAGTTTTTCGGAATTATTTACTAGCTCCTCAGATACCTCAGGCTTTTGAAGTACGGCTATAGCTGATTTGATATTATCAAGGTAATGTGCAGAGGAATGTCCGCCATCTCGCTGCTCAATCTTGCGAATAACATCGATAATGCGTGCATACACGGAGTCTTTCTCTTCGGTGGGAATAGTTTCGTTTCTTTGGAGCTCGTTCACTGCCTCAATTATGCGCTCATGCTCTAAGCGATTCTGGCGCTGGATTTGGAGAAGTTGCTTAAGATTGGAACTAATAACGTCGGCTTTATAACTTAGTCCATCGAGAGTATCAAGAATTTCTGTGGTTGCAAGTTCTGTAGCCCGTGTAACAGAAGAGAGTTGCTGGGCTGCTTTGGGCATCTTCGAAAGATTTTCCTCAATCGAGATATTGATATTTTCTAGAAGTGGGGTAACCTCACGAATAAAGAGGAAAACTTCTTCTAGGAATGGAATGACACGTTGCCCGAACACAAAGAGAGCCTTGAGTTCTTCTGTTTTATGGAGTATTTCGTTAATTTCACCTACGCGCATAGCAGATTTCTCCGATAGAAGATGCAAGGACGAAAGCTGCAGGAGCTATACGCTACACTTGCACTGATGAGGAATTCATGTAAGCACACTGTTCGCACAAGGGTATCAGGCATACGTTCTCAAAAGGAAGGGTCGAAGTTGTGTACGTAGGAAGAAGAGCAGCATCACCTAGTGTATGAATCTACCACTGTGGTAAAGCAGAGGTACGGTATGCCCATAGCTGCAGTATAACAGATTAGGTAATGCAGTAGCGATTAGTTGATGATACAGGAGCGTCGTAATTGTGCCATTCATGCTGTATGCAAAGGAAAGCAGGAGTTCTCTACTGACAGAAATTATGCATTTGGCACAATTGCTTGTATCTTCTCTTTGAGAACTGCTGGAGTAAAGGGTTTCACGATGTAGTTATTTACTTTAGCTTGGAGCGCTTGCACGATGTCCTCTTTAATGCCGCGTGTAGTTACCATCAGTACTGGTAGATTACCAAACGTTGCATCGTTGCGGATTGCTTTCGTGAGTTCCAGACCATTCATATTAGGCATGTTCCAGTCAGTAATCACAAAGTCAATCTTCTCAGTGTAGAGGATTGCAAGTGCGTCTTGTCCGTCACTCGCCTCGACGACATCATTGTACCCAAAACTATGAAGCGCGTTGATTACAATGCGGCGCATTGTTGGCGAGTCATCAACTACGAGAAATTTCATAATAACTCTGGAGTAATAAGTTAATAATAGCTAAGAGCCCGTTGATTGCGGGAAGCATGGTGTATAAATCTACCGAAATAATATAAGAGCAGGAAAAGAATTTATCAAATGTATTTTGAAACCTCATATTGAATCTTTTTCATGTTGAACGGTTTCAAAATATACGAATTTGCTCCGGCGTTTATCCCTCGCTCGATGTACTTTGCATCAGCAAGCGAGGATAAAATAATAATAGGCAGTTCTTTGTATGCTGGATTTTGACGAATAGTGTGAACAAGCTCAAAGCCATCAACATTTGGCATATTGAGGTCTGTAATTACTAAATCAACTTTCTCTTTTGCTAAAATTTCTAGTGCATCCATGCCATCAACTGCCGAAATTACACGATATCCTCCCGGCTTGAGTGATAAAGCGATGAATTTCCGCACAGACATCGAATCGTCAACAGTAAGGATAGTTTTTTTCATAGCTTGTCTTCCAAAAACTATATTGGAAGGAACGATGACAGAAACTAGCTTGCTAGATATACCCACATGCCAGACTACGTAGGGTATTTCGTTATATCATAAAAAAGTAGTGTCTACTCTTTCTTGTATGCGATTGTTTTCGGAAAGTGAACGAGCTTAAATGCTTTCGACACGCCATGAAGGGACTCTGAATAGCCAATAAACAGATAGCCGCCCTTGTTAAGAGCATCATACAGGTCAGCGACAACTTGCTGCTTAGCAACGGTGTCAAAATAAATAAGGACGTTGCAGCAAAAAATAACATCAAATCCTATCATCGTCCGCATTGTTGGGGTGTCGTACAAATTGATCCACATAAATTTTACTTGACTTTGAACTTCAGGCAGGAGAATGTATTTATCTCCATCGCGTGTGAAGTATTTGTTGAGATAGTACTCTGGCATATTGCGTACTGAGTACTCTTTGAACACACCCGATCGTGCTTTTTCGAGCACCGTAGTGTTGATATCGCTGCCGATAATTTCAAAAGTGAATCCGGGAAACTGAGGTTTAATCCGTTCTAGTATCAGCATGGAAATTGTATATGCTTCTTCTCCCGAAGAAGAGGCTGCACTCCATATGCGTACCTTCTTACTGGCTTGAGCTTGTTTTGTTGCTATGATTTCTGGCAAAATGACTTGCTCTAGCGCCTCGAACTGGGGGGGATTGCGGAAGAAGTATGTCTCATTAATTGTGACGACTTCAAAGAGGCTTGGTAGCTCTTCGCGAGCGGAGGCAGAATTGGAGAGAAGTTCGAAGTATTCCTCAAATGTTGAAAGATTATGTGCTTCCAGACGTTTGGCAATTCTTCCTTCAAGCAAATACTTCTTGTTTTCGGTAAATGAGATACCGCATTGTTCATAGATAAAATCACGAAATTTCTTAAATGTTTGCTCATCCATTTTGGGAGCATTGGCGTTGTCTGCGGAGAGAAGAATGGGAGGAATAGTTATCTGCCCAAGCTGAGATTTTTCCTCTGATGCTGGGGAAAACATAGCGTTCTGCGAGACGTTATATTTGCTTACGTCAAGAATGTTGCTACCGCTCGATTCTTCATTCTCGGTATCTTCTGAACGGTGATCTGGATTATTCAAGCTTTGGCTAAAGCGAAATTTTTCAAAAAGATCGGAAGCCATGAGAGTACAACGCAGGTACAAGCATTAGGACAGGACAGATGCTTAGAAATCGAAATACTGTTTCAGGTTAAGTAGGTGAACAGAGCAAGGCATTGCTATATACTGTTGCTGGATAAATGCTCCATGAATATCCTGCTTTCGTGCAAACGGTAAAGAGTCACGGAAGCACAATCTCACGGATATTGTAAAATTCGGCGAACTGTATGGCGTCCTCCACACGGTGCTGCTGACCTGAGGTAATTTCGTCAGACAAAAGACGAACTACTTCATGACGGTCTACTGCGAGCAAGAACTCGATAATTTCACGCCGATGGTCTGGTATTGCTGATTGATAATAGCGTGAGATGGTCTGAAGCGCAATGGCAGCATTGTCTGTAGCAGCTGTCGGAATGATAGAGGTAAGAAAACCGAGAAGCTCTGGTACTTGAACAATATGCGTTTCAGGTAAGCTTGTGAAGACCTGCTCGAAAAACTCACGAACAACAGCAGGGGATGAATGATTGAGTACAATAGAAAGAATGTGCTGTTGTGTTTCAGGGTTATTGTAATGCATTTCGTGCAGAAGTGCTGGAATGTCCTCCTCTTCATAGAGCTTTCCTAAGGCAAGGAGTCCTGATATTCGGGTATCCGGATCATCATCCATCAGCGCTTGCTGTGCCACCGACCGAAGACCATGCGGCAAGTCTATGGATATCTTCAGGCGAAAGGCAATACTATACACTGTCCGAAGAAGAACAACCTGCACATCGGGGCTAGCACTTGGTAACAACTGTAGAAGCTTGTGAGCAATACCGATATCGTCGGCGCAAACCGCTAAAGCATCGATAGCAGCAATCTGGATAAATTCATCGTCAGATTCGTCCATAACTTTGAGAAGAAAATCCTGTGCGTGTTTCCCACCAATACTACCCGCTGCAGCAACAACGTACGGACGAACGGTTTCGTCATCATACATAGCAATGATGTCGCCAAGTAGCTCACTAGCCTTTAGAAAGCCTAGAGCTTCGATAGCAGCACACCGCACGTTACTGTCCGTATCAGTGAGGATAGCGCGCACATAGGGAATAGCAGAAGGATTGTTGCTCAAACCGATGATATCACAAGCAAACTTGCGGTTGTCGGAAATGGGATCACGAAGGTAAGGATACAGAGCGTCAGCGGCGCCCGGTCCAAGCTTTATCAGAATATCTCCTGCAAGATTACGTACTTCTAAGCTTTCGTGGGTAATGAGAGGTACAACAGCCTCAGCAACAAAGTGTGTGTGGGTCTGACTGTTTCCTATGCGCGCCAGTGCAAGCGCGCATATATCACGTACACCTTTGTCGGGATCGGTGAGTCCTTTTGCGAAGGCAGAAATCGCATCTTCTGATACACTTCCTGCTTCCATAAGCTCTTCGGCGGCACGGCGGCGCAGTGCTGCATCAGGCACACTAAGCAGACTAGATATACAGTCTTGAGGACTCATGGACTGAAAAACAGCTATGATAATGGTGGTCTATCTAATGGATTTTGTATGTGGCGCTGAGGTAGAGAAGCGTGGGAATGCCTTACTCGCATTCACTTAGCAAACGGCACGTATGGTGTTGTAGCCCTACAGTAGCCTTGGGAAATAGCTTAGAGTGCTTGTAATTCTGAAGCAGAAAGTGCTTTTTCAAGATTCAGAAGAATCAAGAGACGATCATCCATTTTACCGACACCCTCAATGTAGTCTGAGCTGATGCCCGCGATAATAGGGGGAGGTGGGTCAACAACGCTTTGAGGGATGCGCAGCACCTCGCGCACCGAGTCCACAATAAATCCAACAGTTTTAGAGAGAATTTCCACAACGATGATACGAGTATTCTTATCATGCTGCGATGGCGGCATTCCGAAGCGTTTTCGAAGATCAACAATTGGAATAACCTTGCCGCGTAGGTTAATTACACCCTCGATAAAGTGTGGTGCGTTTGGAACGCGAGTTACCGATGAGGTACGATTAATTTCTTGAACACGGAGAATATCTATGCCAAACTCTTCTTTCCCAAGAGTAAAGCTTACCAGCTGGAGCACTGCTTCATTGCTTGATGATTGTTCTCGCTGCTTTTCGGCGCTTTTATCAAATACTGTTTGCATATACGATTCCTTGCAGTAAGGTGTGTCGAAAACAGAGTGCAAGTTGGCAAGTGCTCAATATACAACTTTGTTCCATTCCTTCCAACCTCCAAGAGTGTAAATTTGTTGGTATGAAGTGATAAGTGCAAGTGCTGAACGATATGCCATTTGCGCTGAAAGAGAAAGTTGTAAGGGAACGATCTAAGCTACACAATACCATTATTATTCACTAGTAGTGAGAGATTTGCTAGCGATTGTTGAAGTATGTGTTTGCTATGAAATCGCTTGACCATTCCTCGCTGTGGTTTCTTAGGCGGGGCTCGTCAGAACGCATAGCATGAATGGATAACAAAAACGCCTTTGCACGTTCGTAATCGCGCTCTTTTTCCCGTATTCTCTCTTGAAGGGTTGCTCGCTCCTTTGCGATCCACGTTGAGCTCTTCATGAGCTCTCGTAGTGTGTACGGAGGGGTATGTGTGATATCGTGCAGGCGACGCTCTTGGATGTGTAAACGGCTTTCTAACTGAATAATTTCTTGCGCAAGCTCTTGCTCGTTTGGGGTGTAGGAAGGTGAGTCCTGATGCATGTCAGTGCAGCAAACTACATCATAGATTGCTTGAAGCTCACGAAGGTTGCAATTTCTGTAGGCATCTTGAGCAAGCTGCCAAAGCTGGTCAAGTGATAGGGGTGCTACTTTTGATGTAGATGAGATTGTCTGGCTACTCCAGTCGTTAGGCATGTGATATGGTCTTGTATCGGGGTGTATTTTCTTGACAATAGAACGATACAAATAAGTAAGAGCATTGGTGCTGTGATTGCTATGCTCGTTGTGTTCTGAATAGTTGTCAAGCCGACGCTTTGAATCTGTGTTTATAGCGGTGGAGATTTCATACAACCGTGATCGTGCACGTTCGAATTCCTTGTCAACAATCTGATGAACGGAGGTAATCATTGCTTCATTAAGGTGTTCGCCTCTACTGAGCTTCAGGCGAAATAGTTCCTCCCGACGCACCATGTCTAGTGCTGCGAGTGTTTTTACCTGAAGAGTAATTTCCAAATCACGAAAGTGCCGGTCATATTCTTCTAGGATTTCCGGCAGTATATGTGTTTTAAGATGATATATCTCGTACACAACGTCACTGATGCGCTGAATGAGCTGATGACGCCGCTCGCGAAGGTTGAGGATGGTTGGATGGGTAACGATAGTCATGGGGAAAGTTGCGGCAAGGACAAGATATCAAACTAGAATGGTGCATCATCGGTCATAAATCTAGAGGCGTTAAAGTCTGAAATGCTTGTGCTGTAGTCTGGTGGTGCATCAATGCCAAGGGCAAGATTTTCGAATCGTGTAAATTCTTTGACGTATGCTAGGCGCACAGAGCCGACGGGACCGTTCCGTTGCTTTCCGATAATAATTTCAGCTGTTCCTTCTGTCGGTGCACCATCCTCTTCGAACGTTGTAATACCGTAGTACTCAGGCCGATGAACGAACATCACGACGTCGGCATCTTGTTCTAGACTTCCGGATTCTCGAAGGTCAGAAAGCATTGGGCGTTTATCACTGCGACCCTCGACACCACGATTAAGCTGTGCTAGTGCTATTACTGGAATAGCAAGCTCTTTTGCTATTTGCTTCATGTTCCGTGAAATGATAGAAATCTCACGTTCACGACTATCGTTTTTGCCAATCGGAGCATGAAGAAGTTGAAGGTAGTCAATTATAATTAAGCCAATATTTTGCTCAGCTTTGAGGCGGCGGCATTTTGCTCGCAGCTCCATAACCGAGAGCATCGAGCTATCGTCGATATAAATTGGAGCTTTTGCAAGCTTGTCCATGTGTCCTGCTAGACGTGGTAGCTCTTCTGGTTTAATATCCCCTTTCATGAGCTTGTGGAGGCTCACTCGTGCTTCTGCGCTCAGCAGGCGCATAGTGAGCTGCTCCTTCGACATCTCGATAGAAAAAAATGCAGTTGGTATACCACTTTCGACGGCGACGTTGCGTGCAATCGAAAGGGCTAGTGCTGTTTTGCCCATAGACGGACGTGCCGCAATAATCACGAAGTCGGAGCGATGAAATCCCCCCATGATGACATCATCAAGCTTAGTATAGCCACTTGGAATACCACGTCTGGACTCTCTGTTAACCATAGAAGCAATTGTTGCAAAGGTATCCTTTGCCAGTTTGCTCATGCTAATGTAGCTCTTTCGCAGGCGCTGTTCAGCAATCCGAAAAATCTCACTTTCTGCTTTGTCAATTTCATCTAATGCGTCGGTTGTGGGGTCGTAGGCACGAGCAAGAATCTCTGATGCAGCGCTAATAAGCTGACGCTTTAAGGCATGTTCTTGGACAATTCGAATATAGTGCTCGACATTAGCAGCAGTGGGAGTGCCAGAATTGATTTGAACAAGGGTGTATGTTCCTCCAATAGCTTCGAGTATGCCACGACGGCGCAACTCTTCACTGAGAGAAAGAAGATCGATCGTGATGTTACGCTCCGACATCGAGAGCATAACTTCGTATATTTTGCGATGCGTTTCTTTGTAAAATGAATCCGGCTCAAGCACTTCCGTTGCTTTGGAAAGAGCATTGCGGTCGAGCATAATAGCTCCAAGCACGGCAGCTTCTGCATCGCTTGAGTGGGGAGGAATCTTATCGCCAGCAGCAGCAAGCTGGAGGATGTTCCCCGATGTTGTAGGGCGCGAAGGACGGCTTTCCGTTAGCTTGGAAATAATGATCTCGCCATCACGCCGTGTTTCTTCAAGGAAGTTAGACACGATGACATGAGCAAGTTAGTGAGACAGTATTCGCGACATTTGTAAGGCTTGGAATGTGCAATATGATGAAAAAATCTGTATTTTGCGACTTTATGTTTGAACATTTTTTATGGAAAGCGTGTGCGAACGACACTACGGAGTGTGCGGGAACAGTGTTGTATAATGGAAAACCATGCTCAAGACAAAAGCAGATTTCACGGTCAAACTAAAACGTTGCCTAAATGGTAACAATTTCAAGCTCCTGCGCTAGCGATGTCGCTGGGAAAACGGAACATGCTTCGTGTAACAGCGGTGTTCCAGAGGGGTAGCGTACACTAATATGAGTGAGATACAAGCGTTGTACCTCTGCATCGCGAGCTACTTCTGCTGCATCGATTGATGTGCAATGAAAGCGCTCATATGCTTTGTCTGATGCATCACTGCAAAACGTTGCTTCGTGAAGCAGCACTGTTGCCCGGTAGGCAAGTTCAATGGTCGCTCGGCATTTGCGCGTATCACCACAGTACACGAAGCTGTGCTGTGGGCGCTGGGGTGTAACGGCGATATCGTCAAACTGAATAATGCGGTTATCTGGTAGTATAGCATAACCTTCGCGCTTAATCCGACCAATAACAGCTCCTTCTTCTATACCAAGTGCTCGAGCTTTCTGTATGTCAACATTACGATGCGGAGGCTCGTCAACTCGAAAGCCAAAGCTAGGTATGCGATGCTCTAATAGTTGAGCAAAGATGCGATACTGTTGAATGACAGCTATCTCTGTTCGCTCTGGCGATTCTAGTGTATGAAAAATCAGGGGAAATGATGGAATAACATCCATAACCTTCATACCTACTTCTACGAATTCTTTCAAGCCAGGCGGTGTGTAGATATGGAGCGGTGCCGTACGCTTTTCACCACTCATAGTGGTGAGTAGGGGAAGTAGTCCTAGAATGTGATCACCGTGAAGATGGGAAAGAAAAATGTGGTTAATATGTGCTCGTGATATACCTGCGCGTAAAAGCTGAGTCTGAGTATCTTCCGCACAATCGAACAAAAGAACTTCCGAGCCGCCGATAAGGAGGGCTGTAGCAGAAGCATGCTTGTGGACAAGAGGAGCACCCCCTGCTTTTGTACCCAAAACGCAAAATTGCATGGCAAGTATTGTGTGGAGGTAGAATAGAGATGTCAAATATGTATGTAATTGTCTGCTCGAAGCAAAAATAGGGAAAATGGTGATGAAGAGGAGCATAACTCTAGATTGGAAAGTGTAAGCTCTTGTGAGCTCTACGCTTGTATAGCTTATAAGTCTCTTGCTTAACAGCATCGTTTTTCATATTTTGAGATGCAAATGTTCGTTGGGAGTAAATTCTGTATGGCAACCCAATTGTGCTAAGCTGACACACGGATGATATGACTCGGCAGTGGTATTCAAGACTGTACGGTACTGACTTCCTATGCATACTGCACATGTTGCTATTTGCCTGTTGGTCGTTTAATAGTGCGGCACAGCACAGTCATATCCCATCAGGGGACATTGTGCACGCAAGTATAACGGGTGGGTCTTTAGGTAAAGATGTGAATGCATCCAAAGAAGACTATGCATCATGGGTAATATTTGCACAAGCACCAGGGGCATTTGATACACTGTTTTTTACCTCATCACGACCGCTACCTACTTCTCTTGGAATAGTACGGAAGGACCGTACAGCATCAGTATTCTATGCAGTACGTGATCCCGATATTCGCCGCCGAAATCTTCGTCCTATCAACGAGGGGTGGAGCGGTGCACTACCATACCAAAATATTGGAACGCTCAACCGAGCTACTCATGGAGCAACAATAATGCTTGCTGGTGGAAGAGCAATCCTTGCAGGGGAACGCAATATCTCTGTAGGTGCGGCAATAGGGACAAGCTATATGCTTGATTTGTTTGAACTCTACACTGTAAGCTACTCACGCTATGACGAGGCCCAGCGCGGACCAACCAATCTTACTCGTATTATGACATTTCCTATTGATGCTGCAAATACAGACTCAACATGGGAATCCCAACCAACTGTGCTGATGGAAGGCGGAGCGAATCTACCAACATATGGCAAAACGCTGTTCTTTGTATCGAACCGTCCAGAATTCCCCGGCGATTCAACAGACGATATGAATATTTGGTTTGTACAGCGCAACCTTGATAACTCATGGAGCACGCCTAAGCTTGTGCCGGGTATCAACACACCGGGGGACGAAATTTCACCACATTGTGGCGTTGACGGGCACTTTTACTTCGCAACTAATTGGGATTATGCATCAAATAAACCTAACCCGCGCGGTCATGACATATACCGCTGCGACTATAGAGATTCAGCAGGTATTCTACTACCAATCAAGCCTATCAATCTTGATGAAGCTCTGACCAATGATGTGCGAAACTACGGAAAAGCGTTTACTCATTCCAAAGGTTCCGGAAAGCATGCGCTTGAATCTCTGCCACGTATCAACTCTGATAGTGATGATTGCTTCCCATTCATTACCCCTGATGGACAGTACTTGTTTCTTACATCCAATCGTAAGGGATCTGAAGATCTAGATTTGTATGCCTTCAGCTTGCCAAAACCGCGTATTCGTCTTCGCGTTAAAGTTTTTGAGCAGGAAACTGATGCTGAGGGTAAGCTTATAGGCAAAGCCCGTTTGCTCGAAGGTGTAAGCGTACGAGTTCGCGATGTAGCCAAAAACACTGTGCTGAAACTGCCTTCGAGCAAAGATGAATGCTTCCTTGAGCCTGATAAAACATATGAATTGTCGCTTGACACACTGTTTAAAGAGCATTGCTATACGAATTCGTTGAAGGGCGATGAGATAATTCTTGTTAAAACAGTACAGCCTCGTAGTGCTGATACGCTCCATCAGCGAGAGTTTACAATTATCAAGCAACATAAACCTATGCCAAGGCTTGAGTTTGTGCCAACAGCTGCTATGGCATTCTTCATTACGGGGTATTGGAAGCCAACAACAAGGGAAAATCTGGAAGAATTTCGGGAGCGTCATAAAATAGGATTCTTCAGAAATGCGGTTTTTGTTGATTCGACAGACCTTCGTGCTGAGGAAGCTGAAGCCAAAGGTAAGCGTGGTGTTTCGACTGTATCGACACCATATCGCACGTACGATGATGTTGCATCGGTAATTGATGAGCAGTTTGAGAAAGAATTTGGTAAACTTGCTGATGCGTTATCGAAGGTAGAACAGCTAAGGTTTTGGGAAAATCGAGTGAATTGTGGCGGAGACACGTTGATGCTGAAAATGACGGTACGTGGTTATACCGATAGAAGGGGGCTACGGGATGGGTACTACAACGATGTGTCAGTGATTGGGAAAGATAGAACAGGAAGGATAGTTCTTATTCCGACAGGAGACCGAATCATGCGCCAGACTTCGGCGCTGCTGGATAGTGGACAGCGGGGTAATGTGAAGCTCTCTATTCTGAGAGCATGGTTCATGGCAGAAGCATTTCATCGATTCATGATGCGCCGCGACTCGGCTCGTAACATTTATCGCTGGCTTTTTGAAAACGGTCGTGTGTTGCCACCAGAGATTATTGGTATGGGTATTGACAAAGAACGGTTTGCACAGACGGGAGACGACAATGATCTCTATAGCCGTAGAATTGAAATGAACTTTGAACTCGTGCGAAAGGGTAGTTCTAGTATGCTGACACAAACTGCTGTGCAGCATTCTGCCATACAAGCAGATACTCTTTCTGCTATTCTAGAGAGGAAATCATTGGATTCCATCAATGTTCCAGAGACAATTCCATCGAATAGCGCTGTAGGTCAGGGCACAGCAGCTCAGAACCGCGCTGACACACTCTTAACTGGCACCTCGCATACTGTTACACTACAGGAGAGGCAGTATCTTTCTCCATTGACACTAGTGCCATGGTTAAATCTCAGTACACAAGGAAGAAAAGATTCTCTTGCATCTACGGATGCAACACCATCGACTCAGCCTAATAGTACACTTGTGTCTATTGCACCAGAGCGCTGCTATACCATTCTCTATACGTCTATAGAAGGAAACAAGCAAGAAGCGCTAAGACTTCGAGACTTACTAGTAGCACGTAATGTCCGTGATGCTCGGGTAGATGTGTACATCAGCCCAATTGGGAAACGTTTCTATCGTGTATGCTCAGGATGTTTCTCAAGCGACTATGAGGCATTTGACTTTCTCAAAACCCTGCCGCCAATGCGTGAAGTGCTAAATATTGCGACAAAGCCAGTAGTTATTCGGATGTAAAAATTAATGGTCTACCGGGATGTAGACTTAGTCATCTTGCTCAATTCTTATCTCAGGTGCCGTTATGAAGTCTATACTTCTCTCAATGTGTGTAGTGGGGATAGTATGTATGCCCTCGTGTACGACTGTTAGAAAGATAGAGTATGAAGATCGTCTCAAGCAATTTGGTATTGAACGGCGACCAATAGAAGTTGCTAGAACAGTAACCGTCAAGGCAACAGGAGACCCTCCCATTCCGGGGAAAACGCCTGTCTCAAAGCCTGACCGCATAATTACTTTCAGAAGCATGAATGACAAGTTTGAGATAAAAGCAGGAGAAACAGTAAATATCGTGTATGACGGTGTTAACCCTGAGGATACATATCTACGCTATGAACCGACAGAAGATGGATATATTGTGCAGCTTGCGTCAGTGTTTGAGCCAGTCAATGTTGTTTTTCGTAGACTGTGTGAGCTGTTTATAGTTGCTAATCCTGCTATGACAAGTGTTATTGTTGCTGATAATTTGCGGTACGAGCAAATCATCTGGACGCCCCGTGCTGATGGTTCGTGGGAAGTGCGCATTGGCACAACAGGCGATAGAAACTGCCGATCGCAAGCACTGGACTACCTTCAAAGGCTGCGTACCGCTGAATACGAACGCAATCTGCGTAAGTATGGGAAAAATTAGTTTCTGCTCTGCTGAGACGGATACAACTCGATACTCAGTCATGAATTATCAGAATTTATGAGTAAGCTATATTCTTTTATCTCGGTGTGTAGTGGGATTCCACAAGCTGGTGTCGTGTGTGCTGCTTTGGTGTGTATGATTTCTTCATGTACATCGCAACGATTGCAGGATACAGCACGCTTCAACGTAGAGTTTACCGAGCCTATCACGAATGTGAGTAAATGCTCTAGCAAGGACGCTGACTCGGTTCTATCTATCTATGCTGCGCGAGAGCCGATTCTTGTTCCAGAAACTTCGTTAAGTAAGGCAATATGTCGGATTTTGGTAGTGTCTCCATGTGAGCAAGAGCGTCTTCTGCCAACCATCATTGAAGTTCCAGCAAGCTTGATTAAACGCGTGAGCGACTTGAGTACTCCTCTTGCACCACCACGGAAACTTAAGCCTTTGGAGCGCACTGCATATCGAAGTCTTGCGCCATGTTGTCGAGAACGTAGCGGTGTAGGCTTATTCGACAAACTAGAGCTGCGATTAGCAGCAGGATACCGTGGTGCAGCTGACTCTGTTCTCTATCCCTCTAATGCTGGAACAGTAGTATATCGTTCATCGCTTATAGGATTCGACAGAGGTGGTTCATCAATTCTTGGAGGATTTGAGGTATCAGGTTTATGGTCTATACCAGAGATAGATACTAGTAAGCACCTACAGGCAGGAGTCATTGCTGGGATTCTTCCCACAGATGGTTCTACATTTGTTCCTGTTGGTGGACACGTTCGATATACCTTTCGTCAGCGCCCCGTCGATGAATTCGATCCACTTCTGGCAGACTATTTTACCTGTAATTCGGTGTATTTGTTTGCACAAGCTGGTGTTCCGATTGACTGGCAAACAGGTGCTCCATACTGGGGCGGAACGTGGCAGCATCAGCGATATTTCTGGGGTGTAGGAATCGGCTATGATATCGCTCTTTCATGTGGTCTTGATTTTTCGATAGATATTGGTGTCCGACAGATGAATCTTCCGCTTCCTGCTGTTGACTGTTGCTCAACTCGCTTTGGTGATATGCGTCATCCCTTTCGCGCTTCTACAGCATTATTGCTGCGTTTGGGGCTAACATTCTAGTCCTAGATATTGAGATTTGTTTCTTTTAGATATTGAGATTTGTTTCTTTGCTCGCTATGCGTATCTGAGAGCGTTGTGTACTGTACTTTCTTACTGAGCTTATGCGTATCCTATTATACTTCATGCAACGGCCGCTATACAGTATATTTTGCGTTGTTGTACTGATAATTCTGAGCAGTGTAAGCTGCATGCAGACGTCGCTACCAACAGTGCCTTCAAGTCGTGTGCTGACGGTGCTTGCACGCCTTTTGCCAGAAGGAGTGCCTTTACCAGGGGTCATTGTTGAAATAACTGACGAGCGCACTGGCGCACAGATTGCAGCCAGCCAAACAAACAGTGAGGGAGCGGCGACAGTACGACTAGAAAATGTTCCTGCACTTGGTAGCAACATTCTCATTCGTGCACGCAGAAGTAGCCAAGAACAGCGAGTTTCTATACTGCTGTGTAATGACACGACAGTAACGGTGCTGTTTAGTAATCAAGCAGCGGCTACGGCAAGCTGTGCTCGATTAAGCGGCGTAGATTCTTTGCGCTTTCGTACAAATACTATCCCTTCTTCTGACTCGCTTATCCAGAATGAGCCTTCTGGTATTGTCCAGTATGAGCGTTGCTGGTCATTCGTGAATACTGGTAACGATAGTATTCGTGTTTCGATACCATTTCAGCAAGTGAGTCCTCCGTTCCAGCTACTTTCTGTGAGTATCAATAATCGTGTTCGCAATCCTCAGGTAGAGTCTCTCGTTATACCACCTGCAGGAACACTGTCGTTATGCTTTAGTGTAAGTACTGTGCGTTCTGGAGATTTTACACAAGAAGTGCCCCTTAGCTTGCAATGCCAAACTACTGGTGAACAGGGTATGTACAGACTTCGTCTCCGGGCGTTAGTTGTTGAGCGCAAGTGTGAGTGCATATCATCAGAGTTTATTGTCAACATTGCTGAGCGTGTTCCTATAGGTAGTACACGTGAGCTTAGCAATCTGGCTGTCTATACGAATCAGCTGTCGTGCCCTGTTGCGGTAAACATTCTTGGTATTCGAACTACACAAAGCTCGCAGCAAGCGGAGTGGGAGCTTCTAGAACCTTCGCTAGGAGTATTACCACAGGTGCTTCAGGTCGGGGAACGGTTGACAGTACGATTACGATTTCGTCCACGTAGTGTGGTTTCTCAGCCCGAACGATTGCTTATCGAGCTTCGTCCACAGGGAGCACAACAAGTTTGTACACTGTCTATAAGACTGAATGGCTTAGCGTGTAGAAATGATTGCCCAATACTACAAACTCAGTCTGCTAATATCGCATTTGTACCACTGCCAGCTGTTCCAAGCGGTACACAAGAGTCGCTTACAACGCGGCTCGATGGTAGTGTGTTTGTTGCTGTTCCGGATTTGGGGATGGTAGCACCAGTTGTGCGAACATATGCGATTATGAATCCAGCAACATCGTGTAGTATATCTGAAGTGAACATCGTTACGACGTTCTCAGATGTGTACTCAAGTCGGTTTTTTACTGTTTCGCCAACATTATTACGGTTAGCTCCAGGTGAGACGGGTTTTTTCCAAGTACGATTTGTACCTCCTGATGCAGCAACATTTGCAATGATTCTCAATGACCCGATGCGCCGTACAGGAACTGCTGAGGATTCGAGCTTTTCTGTAAGTATCCAGCTGCGATCTGAGACTTGTAGCCAACGCTTACAGGTGCGTGCTCGTGTGAGCACAATTCCCGACATTAGTCCAATTATTAATCTAAGGGCGTACAGACAGCGGACACGGCTTAAGCCGCAAGAAGAGAATGAAGTATATATTTTTGGCGAGCAATCTCGTCGTATTCTACGTGTGCCAGGAAGCACAAGTGGAATATTTCCACCTCCTCAAGGAGATATTTTTGTGGATGTTATGAACAACGACTCGTCAGCAGTTCCACCGCAGCTGCCAACGCTGAATATTGTTCCACGAAGTAGGGTAACAGGTGTGGCGCTATGGAGAGCTTCGTATCCAGAGCAAGATTTTGACAACGTTGCGCAGACCTTTCGGCTATATATGTCCGCACCGCTGGGGAGCTTTTCTATGCTCCCTGTGAATCCTCAGCCTGGACAAGTATATGCATTTCGCATTGGTCTAGGGAGTGTTGCCTTACTCTATGTTCGCCGTGTGGATAATGGAACAGAGATGAATACAAACGGTCAATCAGGGGTGGAGTTCCGAGCAATCTATCCAGTACTGCTGCGATAAAGTGTTGATAAGAGCTGCAAACGGTATTTAGCTCTTATTAGCGAGTACTACCTGTCAGGAAGCGGTGCAGATATGCTGTTTCGTGGAAAAGCAATGATAATGTGTGGTTCGTTCGGTGCATTGCAACGATAAAGTTCTACATGGCAATGTACAGTGACACACATTCCCGTGCATTCAGATATGATAAAGACGAGTCGCTCTGCTAGAGTTTCGACTGACCTTATGATTACATTCAAAGACGATGGGATTCTAGGATAGAGTTGGCAGTCGATGTGGAGATTCCCCTTGTTCTCCCATAAGTCAAGGCGAGAGTGTGAAAAAGAATGCTGATAGCAGAAGCTTGTTACGATAGCGTTTGCTAGTTGCTCGATTGCTGGAACAGCACGACGAGGAAGCAATGTGCTTGGTAAACACATAGTTACTGATGTTTTTAGAAGTGAGTAATTTACGGTCGTAGTAGACGATGTTGCGGTCGAGCTTGCTATAGAGCATATACCTGCCCTTTCTTGGAGGTGCTGACTATGCTATGCTATATTGTTAGAAAGGGCAGGTATGCTGTGATACTAGAAATTGAGTGAGTTCAGTTCAGAGCAATTTCTTTCTCTTTGGGGGGCTGTGTAGTCTCTTTCTTTGGCAGCATTAATTTCAAGAACCCTTTATCAAATTCCCCGCTGATAGCATCTTCTTGTACATTTTCAGGGAGAACAAAGCTACGCATGAAGCTACCATAGTTGGTTTCCAAGCGAATGTAGTTTTTTGCTTCATGCTTTTCTTCTTTTTTCCTCTCACCCTTGATAGTGAGGACTCTGTCCTCGCTTACTGTTACCTTTACGTGTTCTTTCTCCATTCCCGGGAGTTCTACGTGAACATATACATTTTTTTCATCTTCGCTTATGTCCACCTTGGGTACAAAGCTATTGTTGCTTCCCCACAATGAGGGCATAGAAAAGGAGAACGGTGAGTGGAGTATATCACTTACTCGACGCATCATACTGTCAAGTTCGCGCAAAGGTTCATATTGCTTCAATAGGGTGCTCATAACACAATCCTCCGATAAAAAAATAAATATTAAAGACTCTTTATACTTAATTAGCGCTCTTTGTTACTCTTTTCGATTTTGTATCGTGATGAGGGAGAAGCAGAGCTTGAACAAAGAAAGTGTAACGAAGAGACTAATCTAGTATGTTAGGCTATCTTGCAAGATCGAGATTGTTCTATTCACTCTCTATTCACTCTTTTGTGACGAGAACAATGCAAATGTATAATTTCGGTTAAAAATATCCAAACATATTTAATATCATGTGGTATTTTTTAGAAAAGATGGTGAAATACTGCTCTAGCTTTAGCTTTAGATTTTGGTAAATCGGCAATGCTCACGTTGGGGTACAGGAGGAATCGGCATTGGGAATGTTTTCATATGCTGCGCTCATGGCAGGCAATTTAAGTATGAATTTTGCTCCTTTACCGAATTCGCTCTCGCACCAAATGTCCCCGTTCATCGCAAGAGCAAGCTTTTTCGCAATAGATAGCCCAAGACCTGTAGAGTGTTCGCCACCTGTTGGTTGAGCTGACAAACGAGCAAATTTTCCGAATAGTTTACGCTTGTCCTCATCTGTAAGACCTTGACCTTCATCTTGTACTTCCACTAAAACGGTGTTTTCTTGCTTACGTAAACGAATGTAGATATGCCTGCCAAGAGGCGAGTATTTGATGGCATTAGAAATTAGATTATCCAGTATCTGGACAGTTGACGATTTATCCGCAAAGACCATAGTGTTCTCGGGAGGAATTTCAAAGTTAATAGAAATTTGCTTTGCTTCTGCTCTACCCCGATAATCGGAAGCAACGTGCTGTGCTACTTCTGTAACATCGAAGGGAATTGGTGTAAGGCGTACTGCTTTGTTTTCGATAGCATTGATATCGAGTAGGTTCGTAATAAGCTCGAACATGCGCTCCGATGTTGTTTGAATATCGTGAGCAAATTCTCGAACTTCGTCTGCAGAAAGCGTATGTGACTCATTATGCAGAACTTTTGCAAGCATAGAGATATTCGAAAGAGGATTTTTGAGGTCGTGGGCAACAATACCGAGAAACTCATTCTTTTCTTCGTTCAGTTGTCGGAGTGTTCTATTAAGCAGCTCAGTCTCGACACGCTGTTCCTCCATATCTCGATAAGCTTGGGCTAACTCAATGTTCCGCAGTCGGTAAATTTCGGCTTCCTTCTTCGCACTTTCTGCCTCGTATGCAGCAAGTTGTGCTTTAATAAGGTCTTGTTGTGCTCTATAGTAATCTCGCTTCATTACATTATACTTGCCTACGAGAGCTAGGGATAGCAGTACTACTTGGGCAATCGAGCCTATTTGTACGGTGAGATTAGTAAAGGAAGTCGAGGGAAGTACGCCAAACGTTTTCAGTGCGTATAGTACGACCCCAGTGATGAATGCTAGCCATGAGATGAAAAAGTACTGTGCAGGCTGGAAGCCACTCCGCCACTCAAGCCCAGAGTTCACAGCAAGAGTGGGAGCGCTAACCATCGCTAACACAGTAGTCATGCGGATACTTACAGAGTAAGGGAAAAATAGTGCTACTACGACACTAAGAGCCGTCGCAACTAAAAGTATGCGATAGAGATAGTCAAAGAATGGTGCGTTTTCTTTGCTGCTAAGAAAAGAGCGTGCAAAGAACACTGCCCAAAATGTTGCAAACCCAATAAACAGGGGCAAGCAAATATTACCCCACCAAATTGCATCACTCCAAAGGTACTGAAAGGATAACCCATTTAGTGTAAACTGATACATAATCTGTCCGGCAATAAAGAGCACGTAGTATAGATAGTTAACATCACGAATACCTATAAACAGCGAGAGATTGTACAAGAGCATGACTATCATTGCACCGTAGTACAAGCCAATAATCATCTGCTCTCGGCTTAGATGCTGTGTAAATGCTGATGGAGACCATGCGATAAGGGGAATGTTCATTGAGCTTGTTGTGCGGAAGCGCAGATAATACACACGCTCGGCACTAGGTTTTTCGGTCAGCGAGAGTACACAATGCCGATAATCAATGTCTCGATAGTAGAATGGGAAGTGATCTCCAGCAGTTTTGCATGTATATGTCCCTGATTCAGGTGTGTAAAGTGCGATAGAATCTATCATAGGATAACCTATTTCTAGAAGCCAATCTAGAGGGTGAGGGTTGGGATTGACAACGTGTAATCGTACCCAATATGCAGATGATGTAAATCCGAAAGATAGAATTGCGTTGCGGGAATGCTTCCACTGTTCTGGAGGAAGAGCACTAATGTGCTGAACTGATAACGATGCCGATGTATCCTCAAGTATTGCTACCTGTGTCCCGAGAAGTGTACCCGCAAGAGATTCTTGCGTAAGCTCCTGTGGCTGCGAATATGCAGAAAGAAGCACAGGAGTAGCCAGACTCAAAAGTAGACACTCTAAGCATAGCACAATGTAAAAGCGCATCATATGGGCTCTCCTCTGCTTGACACACCTCAACTCATCAACAAAGCGACGCGGGCTACGTGACATATGCGAAATCTATGCAAAAAATCCTTTCTAGCAATAGCCTCGATGAAAATTCTCTCTGGTTTGGCAAGGATATGTTATGCTGTACATGACGTTTTGCGTATCTTTGTGTGCGGTACATGTCAATCCAAAGAAAAGAAAGTGAGGCGACGATGCGTTTGGTAAGCTATGCAACTGCGCATAATAGTAATCCGCGTCTTGGGTTGCACGTGAAAAACAAAGTGCTGGATATGGAGCAAGGGTATAGTTTTGCAAAAGCAAGCATTCATGGGCGCCTGGAAACGATGCCTTCAGACATCCTTAAGTACCTCTGCCTTGGCGATATAGCGCATCACGAGGCGCACAAGCTCGAAGCATGGTTTGCTGCTGAGCATCATGCTCCTGTTCCCGACGACATAGCTCTTGACATACATTCAGTACGCCTGCTATCGCCGATTCCTCGTCCAGTGTCCATGCGTGATGGATACGCGTTCCGCCAGCATGTCGAAACAGCGCGACGCAATCGTGGTCTGCCGATGATAGAGGTCTTTGACCAAATTCCCATTTTCTACTTTACCAATCATTTGAGTGTTACGGGTATGGGTGATGTGTTTGTCGAAGACTTGCATCTGCAAAACCTTGATTTTGAGCTAGAGTGTGCGATTGTGATTGGAAAAGGTGGGAAAAATATTCCTGCTGAGCGTGCTGACGAACACATCTATGGTTTTACTGTGATGAATGATTGGAGTGCCCGTGCTCTGCAGATGCAAGAAATGCAAATGAATCTTGGTCCCGCAAAAGGAAAAGACTTTGCGACATCGCTCGGACCTTGTCTTGTCAGTAAGGATGCTTTAAAAAGCCATGCTATCCCCACACCAAAAGGTTGCCACTATGATCTGGAAATGACAGCTGCCATCAATGGCACGCTTGTTTCGCGTGGTAATGTGAAAGATATGCACTGGACATTTGCACAGATTATTGAGCGTGTAAGCTACGGTGTGGAATTGCATCCTGGAGAAGTAATTGGCAGTGGCACTTGTGGTACAGGGTGCTTGTTGGAACTGAATGGCAGTAAGGTGTTCGACCCACCGTTGTGGTTGAAAGTTGGCGATGTTGTTGAATGCAGCATCGAAGGCATAGGTACGCTGACGAACACTATTCGACATGCCTGATGTGGCATTCCCCTTCAAGCGTTTCGTAGGTCAGAAATATACAACTTGTTCACACAATCCTATTTCTATTTCATCGTATGCCTGAAAAGATAGAGCAATACAGCGTCGGCGACCGTATAGGTATAGGTGGTACGGGTATTGTCCGCAAAGGGCGCAACACTGAAACAAAAGCTGACGTTGCTGTCAAGTCACTCTCTGCCGAGCTTGTACGCGACGCTCTTGTCCGGAAGCGCCTTAGGGAAGCAAAAACAACACTCACTGCCTTGCCGCGTAACGATGCAATTATTCACGTTCTTGACGTGATTGAGAGTGGGGATACAATACACATCATCATGGAGTATGTACCATGGCGCAGCCTTGATGCTCTTCTGAACAGAAAGGCTCGTCCTATGCCGTATGAACAAGCAACACATATTATTCAGCAGGTGCTTCGTGGTGTGATAGCATCGCATTCTAAAGGTGTACTGCATGGAAGTTTGAAACCATCAGATATTCTTATGTCATCCGATAGTGCTTTGCGTGTTGGTGGATTTGGGATTGCACCATTACTAAGCAATACTGCTGTTGTTCGTGCTGCTGGGAAAACTGGTAAAATCGTGTATATGCCCCCAGAACAGCTTCGTGGAGAAAGTCTTGATGAGCGTAGCGATGTCTATAGCGTAGGAGTGATTCTGTACCGTTTGCTGACAGGTAAGTTACCATTTGGCGTTAGCGAGCGTGATTCTGAGGCTCGGCTACGTCAAGCAGTATTGCACCATGCTGTTCCAGATATTGCTCAGGTTATGCCCGAACTGCAAGTGCCGCCACAGCTTGCATCTATTGTTCGCCGTGCCCTTGCGAAAGATCGCCGCGAGCGTATCCCAACAAGCCGTGAGTTTGCACGCTTGCTGCAGAAGGTTCAGCCAGAAACGCAGAGTGCTGCACCGATATCTGCTTCAACTGTTGCTCAAGGGACTGTAGCTGCTGCAGCTGTGGGAGATGCTACACAGCGGTTGCTAGCGCAGCAAGACCCAACAAAGCCATTGCAAGAACCTTCTCTAGCGCCACTACAGACTTCCTCTCCTACTACACAAGCATCGTCGGAAGTTTCAGAGAATGCTATTCCTCCAGCGCTGCCGTCTTCCACTGTCTCATCATCGCAAGCACCAGTACAGTCAAGCAGTACTGAGCAATCAGCAAGAAAGATAGCTCCTACACAATCGTTGCCATCAGAACCTCCAAAAATATTCTCACAGCCAACGCTGGCAAAAACCCCGATGCAACTTGAGGTGGAACGCCGGATGCAAGCGATGAAAGCTGAGCAACAACAAAGAGAACAGGCTGCTCGTATGCAGGCAGAACACGAGCGTTCCTTAAGCAAAGGGCATGTTATTCGACAAGCCAGCGCAGCTGTTCCAAGCAGCTCCACTTCAAATGTTCCCGCCAGTACTACTGGATCTTCAGTGCCTCCTGTGTCGGGGCTTGTACCACCATCTCCCGAAGAGTTAAAAGCACGATGGACTAGTACGCCCAGCGAAACTAAGCCTGAGGAAGACAAGAAACGCCGCGCTGTTCTCCCATGGCTTGTAGTAGGTGCTGTGGCATTAGGGGGCGGAATATACTACATTGCTCTGAAGACAGGAACGCGAGATGCTAGCTCCCCAGCACAGCGTGAGATTTCGGTAGAGGAGCAGGAACGGCTTCACGACTCAGTTGCACGTTATGTGGAAGAAATGGCACAAGATTCAGCTCCGCGCCATCTGGAGCAATCACAGCAGCAAGCAGATAATAGCCAACGACAGCCTGATGCTTCTACTATGCCATCACCAGATAGTATAGTACATTCACAGGATGTTAGAGCAAGAGAGGAAACACTGGAAAAACCTGCAGTAGAAAAACAAGCTCCTTTAATATCTAATCAAACAGGTTCGTCAGCTTCCAGAAACGCTCAATCACAGCAGCAAGCTGCAAAACAAGAATCTCTAGAGAATATATCAAAGGCTGTACAAGCAAACAACGCGATACAAAAACAAAGCAAAGCTGTATCTGCACCACAACAACGAGCCACAGCCTCTCAAAGTCCTGTTCGAACAGCAGTGGCTCAAAGCTCAAAGCAGGCAGTAGTATCACGCTCCTCAGAAAAGCCTTCTATGCCTCAAAGTACAATAGACGAATCGCGAGCAGCACAAAGACAAAGGAATACTGCACTAGAACGCAAGAATTCAGGACTACAGCAGCCCATACCAAACAGAAATGCTTCTTCTGTTCAGCCTGCACAGCAGCGTCCTTTGGAAACAAAAAGTGGCTCTCTTGCTGCAATGAATGAGCGCAGTCTTGTAGAACGGGAAGCAGCACGCGAGCGCATTCGCAAGCAGTATGCAGAACATTTACGCCGCAAGGGTGGTATTGTGTCTTCGTCGTCTACGGATTCTAGTGCTACAGAGCCATCGCAGATGCTGTCTCTTGCACCAAAGAGAGCAGCAAACCAGCTTGTCGTTAGCGAGCGTAGTGAGAAAGCAAAGAACATGCGTACCGCCGAAGAAAAGCTGGAGAGTCCAGATGCAAGCACAGTCGAGCTCGAAAGAGCAGTCAAGAGTGCAAGGTACAACGAGCCGCTGCTGATTTTGCGCGGACATCTTGCCACAGTTCGAGCAATAGCGTTTAGCCCTGATGGAAAGTTGATTGCGAGCGGCGGTGATGACAAGACCGTGAAAATTTGGGATGCAGCTACAGGAACTATCATGCGTTCTCTGCGGGGACATGCTAGTAGCGTTACATCAGTCTTTTTTAGTCCTGATGGTAAGCTTATTATTTCAAGTGGAAAAGACAAAACCGTGCGTGTGTGGGACAGTGCAACGGGAGAACCCTTACAACGCTCTGTAGGTGTTTCATGCGAAGGCACTCCCGCTGCATTTAGCCCTGATGGACAATTTCTTGCTGTTGCTGATAAGCGGAATATTACGATTACAAAAGTGCGCCGTTAAGCCTCCGTACAGCTACTACTATGAGCAATATTCTTCACTCACTTAAGCCTCAAAAGTGGTAAGCAGCCTCTCCCCCAAACGCAGCATGTTCAAGAAAGATATATGGAGCACACTAGGGTAGAAGAGCAGTATCTTGTAACGGCTCGAAAGTGGCGTCCACAGAGGTTTGCTGATGTGGTCGGTCAAGAGCATGTTTGCCGCACACTGCGCAATGCTGTGCAGTCTCACAGAGTTCATCACGCTTATATCTTTAATGGACCGCGTGGTGTAGGGAAAACGACAACCGCTCGTATTCTTGCAAAAGCAGTTAACTGTGAGTCTCTGACAGAAGACAGTGAACCGTGCAATAGATGTAGCTCGTGCATAGAAATCAGTTCTGGGCGCTCCCTTGATGTCATCGAAATTGATGGTGCATCGAACAATAGCGTCGATGACATTCGCAAGTTGCGTGAGAATGTAAAATATCCACCAATTAAGGGCAAGTATAAGCTATATATCATTGATGAAGTGCACATGCTGTCAACGTCGGCATTTAATGCTCTTTTGAAAACACTGGAAGAGCCTCCGCGCCATTTGATATTTGTTTTTGCAACAACAGAGCCACATAAAGTACCCGCGACGATTTTAAGCCGCTGCCAGCGCTTCGATTTTCGGCGCATGCAGATAGATGATGTGAGTACACAGCTTCGCTACATTGCTGAACAAGAGGGGATACATATCGATGACGAATCGCTAACAGTGATTGCCAAGAAGAGCGATGGTTCTATGCGAGATGCTCAAAGCATTTTTGACCAAGTTGTGGCGTTTTGTGGTCATCATGTAGAATATGCCCGTGTCAATGAAGCGCTGAACTTGATTGATGGAGAATTGTACTTCACTCTTGGGCGTGCCATTCGCAATCATGATGTGGCAAGTGTTCTGAATATTGTGCGTGAAATCTTTCTCCGGGGATACGATATGCAGGAGTGCCTACATGGGCTTGCTGAGCATTTTCGCAATATTCTCACTGTTCTTGCAACGGGTTCCAGTGCACTGATTGAGGCATCAAAGGTACATCGCCAACAGTATGCAGAAGAAGCACAGTACTTTACGCAAGCCGATGTTCTACAATACATGACAATTATCATGAATACTGACCAAGCCCTTCGGTTTGCGCCACAGCCACGTTTGCGCTTTGAGTTTGCATTAGTAGAGATGGCGAAACTGGATGCAGCAGTACAGATTTCTGAGCTTCTTGCAGAGCTTGCTGAGATAAAAAAAAAATTAGGTGATACAGAGAGAACGCTTATCTCCTCCGATAGTACACCTGTACTCTCTACTGCTTCCCCGCCTTCTAGGCTCAAGACATCTGCTGCGTCGCCAGAACACCCAATAAAACAGAAGTTTCCACAGAGTGTGGAAAACGCTGTGGAAAATGTGGAATACAATAAACATTGTGTGGAAAATCAAGGCAAGGTACAGCAAGATAGCTCTGCACAGCCATCTGTAGTGCTTTCTTACAGTAGTACCCAAAGCACTACAGCTCAGCGTACAGGTAATACGAAGAAACACCAGACAGCTACTGACATCGAGCAGCATTGGAGGCACGTGGTTCATAAGACGTCAGTCTTGGGAGATGATCTGAAAACGTATTGCGAGCAACCTGATATGGTACAAGTGCAGTATCACGACACAGCTATACACTTATATCCAAAATTTGGGTTTATTGCTGATGCTCTGCGAGAGAAGATACCTCACATTGAGCGGGCACTGCATGCTGCTGCAGGTCAGGCAATACGTGTTGAAATACGTTTAGATAACTCTGGTGATGCGCATGAATTTAGCAGTTTTGATTTTCCATCATGTGAGCATTCACAGAACACCGCAGACAGTTCAGAGAACCAACAGCAGCGATCCAATGGCAGGTCCCAAGAAACAGAACTACCACAACCACAAGGAATAGTCCACGAGTTGGATAAAGCAATAATAGAGCTTTTTTCAGCCGTTGCTTTACCTCGCCGTTTTTAGATGCAAGAGAATCTTGTGTTGCACGTTCTGCAATGAAGTAATACTGCGTACATGAAGCTATTCCTTATAGATGCAATGTCGCTCATTTTTCGAGCGTATCATGCATTATCAAAAACAAGGCTGCAAGCGCCAAGCGGGGAACCAACAGGTGCGGTGTTCGGCTTTGCAAATATCTTAGCAACAATTATCAACAAAGAACAACCGCACTATATTGGTATTGCCTTTGATACAGCAGCGCCTACCTTTCGCCATGAGAAGTTTGAACACTATAAGGCTCATCGTCCAGAGTTTCCAGAAGAGCTTGTGCCACAGCTTGCTCGCATCAAGCAGATGATTCACCTGCTGAACATTCAGCAGATAGAATGTGAAGGCTACGAAGCTGATGACATTATCGGAACACTTGCAAAGCGCTTTAGCCAATCCAATATCGATGTATACTGTGTTACCAACGACAAGGATTACTGTCAGCTTGTGAGCGACCGTGTGCGGCTCTTCCGTCCGGGCTTTTCTGCAGGGGAGTATGAAATTGTTGACGTAGCGGGTGTCAAAGCAAAGTTTGGCGTTGAGCCAGAGTATGTGCGCGATGTTCTTGCACTTGTGGGTGATGCTTCAGATAATGTGCCGGGAGTGAAAGGTATTGGGGAAAAAACTGCTATACCGCTCATTCAGCAGTATGGTACTCTGGAGGGAGTATATGCACATCTGGACGCTATCAAAGATACTGTGCGCAAAAAGCTTGAAGAGAGTCGCGACAACGCATTTCTTTCCAAAGACCTTGTTACAATTCACACTGATGTGCCTCTGCAGCACAAACTAGAAGATTTTGCATGCAGAGAACCTCGCGAGCAAGAACTTAAAGAGTTTTTTCATCAACTCGGCTTTCGTGCAATTGTTGGACGATTTTTCAAGAACGAGGCTTCCTCACACTTCGCACCGCGCGATGCACACGAACAAGCTGCAAAGAACTTAGCAACAATACGCGATACTCCACATGAGTATGAAATTGTGGAGACACCAGAAAAAGTTGCCACGATGGTTCAGGAGCTAGAACATTCTCTAATAGTAGCATTTGATGTAGAGACTGATGGCCTGAATGCGATGATGTGCTCTATTGTTGGGTTATCATTCTGTGGAATTGAGGGGAAAGCCTATTATGTACCGTTTGCGGCATTTCTTGCTCACAGCGGATATTCTCTTCCAGACGTCCATACACAAGGTGAACTATTTGGTAATTTAGACGACGAGCCATCATCAATTGTATCTCCCTGTACACTACCACAGGCACAATGGCATTTCCCTGAAGCGCTCTTGCCTATAAAGGCGCTACTAGAGAATGCTGATATTCCCAAGTGTGGTCAGAATGCAAAATTTGATGTTCTTGTGCTGAGGCGGTATGGGATAGCAGTGTCTGCAGTGGAATTCGATACAATGCTAGCAAGCTATATACTCAATGCTGACATGCAGCATAATATGGACGCTCTAGCGGAGCGATGGTTGCGGTATGCACCGATACCAATTACAGCACTGATTGGAGAAAAGAAAAAACAGCAACTTTCAATGGCAGATGTAGCACTAGAACGCGTTGCAGAATATGCGGCAGAGGATGCAGATGTTACATTGCGACTGCGGAATGTATTGTACACAAAGTTGCAAGCAGAAGGACTGCTAGAGTTTGCACAGAGAGTGGAGTTTCCGATGGTAGAAGTATTAGCAGAAATGGAGTATCAGGGTGTTGCTGTAGATGTGTTGGTATTGCGTAATATTGGAATGATGATTCAAGGGGAAATTGAGACGTTAAAGCGCTCTATTTGGGAAGAAGCAGGTGCGGAGTTTAATGTGGATTCTACAAAGCAACTTGGTGAAGTCTTATTTGAAAGAATGGGCATTCCACCAGTGAAGAAGACAAAAACAGGATATAGTACGGATTCTTCGGTGTTGGAAGAACTAGCAACTGCATATCCGATAGCAGAGAAGATTCTGGAATATCGCCAACTTGCAAAGCTGCAGTCCACATATGTAGAAGCGCTCCCACGGCTTATTAATCCGCATACAGGAAGAATTCATACAACGTACAACTCCACAGTAACAAGCACAGGACGATTATCTTCAACTGACCCAAACTTGCAAAATATACCTGTGCGCACAGAGCTGGGTATGGGAATTCGCAAAGCATTCATTGCTGATACGAGAAAGCATCCTGATATCGTGCTTCTTTCGGCAGACTATTCGCAGATTGAGCTGCGCATTATGGCATACATGTCTAGGGATGAGACTCTTATACGAGCGTTTCAACAAGGGCGAGATATTCATGCAGCCACTGCTGCAGTTCTGTTTGGTATCAGCGAGCACGAAGTAGGACGAGAAATGCGTCGTGTAGCGAAGACCGTAAATTTTGGTGTTATGTATGGTTTAGGCGCATTTGGTCTAGCACAGCGCTTGAAGATTAGTCGCGCAGAAAGCAAGAGTATTATCGAGAATTATTTTGCCAAATACCC
This sequence comes from Candidatus Kapaibacterium sp., assembly GCA_025055035.1. GTDB lineage: Bacteria > Bacteroidota > Ignavibacteria > Kapaibacteriales > UBA4661 > PH2015. Next base: position 3,996 of record JANWZB010000009.1, on the reverse strand, counting down.
ACGCATTAAAGAGTATATCGACACAACGATCGAGTCTGCTCGTACTAATGGCTTCGTTACGACACTTCTGGGGAGGAGAAAGTACTATGCTGCTATCAACAGCGCTAACCGTATTGAACGCTCTGCTGCTGAGCGAGCGGCTATCAATATGCCTATTCAAGGCACTGCTGCAGACATGATGAAACTAGCGATGATTGCGATTCATCGGGAAATACACTGTCGAGGTCTGCAATCAAGAATGCTTCTGCAAATCCACGATGAGTTGGTCTTTGAGGTATATCCCGATGAAATAGAGGAATTTCGCCACATAGTCAAGACCCGTATGGAGCAGGCACTGCCACTCGGTGATGTCCCAGTAGTAGTGGAAATAGGTGTAGGGAAACATTGGGCTGCTGCTCACTAAGCTACACATCTTAGTGTCTTAATAACAAGAAGATTAAGTGAAAACGCAATAGGAGGTATAGTGAAAGCTACAAGATTGAGCTAATAGGTATTGGTGTTGTTAGCACGCATTCGGTATACAGAGCGATGTCAATGTCAATAACGCAGCACTATAAGTTGAAGAGGAAGAAAGAGCGTGCATAAAAAGACCTTAGAGCATCATTGGTGTACTACAGGAGAAAAACGCGAACATTTTGCGCTTGCTATATGGTACAAAGCCTATACGGTAGGCTCAATGCTTTGTGGCAGTATATGAGATATTACAATGGTTTAGAGTGTTACGAAAAAAGTAGCGTATGTTAGGAAAAATATATAAATTAGAAGTCTTTAACAAAAACTAGCCATTCTAATAAGAACAGAACAAACTTAACTCTTTGTCCTAATTTCTGCTGAGTCGTCATGTCTTCTACAACAGTTCCTCTTGAGAAAGTGCGCAATATTGGCATTTCAGCGCACATTGATTCTGGTAAAACAACACTTTCTGAGCGCATCCTTTACTACACAGGTCGTATTCATGCGATCCATGAGGTGCGTGGCAAAGATGGTGTCGGTGCAAAAATGGATTCGATGGATCTAGAGCGCGAAAAGGGCATTACAATTCAATCCGCTGCCACGTACTGCATGTGGGGCGACTACAATATCAATCTGATTGATACTCCGGGACACGTGGACTTTACAGTAGAAGTAGAGCGTGCGTTGCGGGTGTTGGATGGCGCTATACTTGTCCTCTGCTCAGTTGCAGGAGTACAAAGCCAGTCTATTACTGTGGATCGCCAAATGCGCAGATACAATGTGCCGCGTCTTGCGTTTATTAATAAAATGGATAGAGCCGGAGCAAATCCCGACCGCGTAGTGAATCAGCTTCGTGAAAAGCTCCATCACAATGCTGTGATGGTGACAATGCCTATTGGTCGAGAAGCAGACTTCGAGGGTGTCATTGACCTAGTGCGGATGAAAGCTGCGTACTTTGATGGTAATTCGGGTGAAAAGGTGCGCTATGAGGACATTCCAGCGCATCTTCTTGCAGAAGCCAAGGAACGCCGCCATAAAATGATAGAGGCTATATCGGACTTCGACGATGGTATCATGGAGAAGTTTCTCAACGAGCAAGAAGATGCTATTACCGAGGATGAGATTCATGCTGCTATTCGTAAGGGTACGCTTGCACTCAAGCTTACCCCAGTATTCGTAGGCTCGGCATATAAAAACAAAGGTGTGCAGATTCTATTAGATGGAGTAGTACGGTATCTTCCAAGTCCTGTTGACACCAAAATCGAGGCGCTCGACCAAGATAATAATGAAGCAAAAATAGAGCTTAAATCTGATCCATCAAAGCCGCTAGTAATGCTTGCATTCAAGCTGGAGGATGGTAGATATGGTCAGCTAACATATATGCGTATTTATCAAGGCAAAGTTAGCAAGGGTGATACTATCGTTAATATGAGTAATGGTAAGCGTCTCAAAGTACCGCGCCTGGTGCGTATGCACGCAGATGAAATGCACGAAATTGAATCCGCTCAAGCAGGAGATATCGTCGCAATGTTTGGTGTGGACTGTGCGTCGGGAGATACATTCACAGACGGCAGGCAAAATGTAACGATGTCGTCTATGTATGTGCCAAACCCTGTTATCGAGCTTGCTGTTGCGCCAAAAGACAAGGCTGGACAGGTGAATTTCTCCAAAGCACTCAATCGCTTTACAAAAGAAGATCCTACCTTCCATGTCTATCGTGATGAAGAGAGCGGTGAAACCATTATTAAAGGTATGGGAGAGCTGCATTTGGAGATTTATATCGAGCGCATTAAGCGTGAGTATAACTGCGAGGTTGTCGTTGGTAAGCCAAAGGTAGCCTTTCGCGAGGCAATCACGAAACGAGCCGAGTTTAACTACACACACAAAAAGCAGACAGGTGGGGCAGGTCAGTTCGGTCGAGTTGCAGGTTATTTTGAGCCAATGGAAATTCAGGGGGATAAAACATATGAGTTTGTTGATCAAATTGTTGGGGGTGTAATTCCGCGCGAATACATTCCTGCGTGCGATAAAGGCTTCCAAGAGCAGTTCCAAAGCGGTTTGCTTATTGGTCAGCCAGTTATGGGTGTTCGTGTTGTACTGAATGATGGTGCGTATCACCCTGTGGACTCTTCGGAAATGGCGTTTAAGATTGCCGCAATGACTGCTGTACGAGAGTTTTACAAAGACGCTGCTCCAGTAATCTTAGAGCCCATTATGAATGTGGAAATATCTGTTCCGGAAGAATTCCAGGGTGCAGTGATTGGTCAGCTCAATCAACGGCGTGGTGTTATTTTAGGCACAGATGCTGATAATAACTATGTTGTCATCAATGCCGAGGTACCACTTTCCGAGATGTTCGGATACTCCACTGATTTGCGCTCTGCAACACAGGGTAAAGGCGAGTTCTCAATGGAGTTCTCCAGATACGCACAAGTACCAAAATCTATACAAGAAGAAATGGTCAAAGAGTATCAAAAACGCCGTGCCGAAGGGAAAACATAAAGTTTCGATAAGATGTTTCTCGAGCATCAGATATAGGGGTTTTCAAAGGCGGTGAGAGAAGTAAAAGCGCACTCTCGCCGCTTTGTGTTATGTGTATATGGTAGGATTGTTTCTTTGTATATGCTATGGATACATCTCAACAAACGGCTGCTCAGCGCAAAGTAATTTTCAGCGCAATGCAGCCTACAAGCGGTGTAGGTGGCGGATTAACAATTGGCAATTATATTGGAGCACTCAAGACGTGGGTTGAGCTACAAGATACATATGACTGCGTGTACAGCATTGTTGATCTACATGCTCTCACAATACGCCCTAATGCCGCGCAGCTCCGCGAGCAGACATTGGATGTTGCAGCGATGTATATCGCTAGTGGTATTGACCCGAACAAAAGTGTAGTGTTTGTGCAATCCCATGTTCCTGCTCATACTCAGGCAGCATGGCTATTGAGCTGTTTTGCTTCTATGGGTGAGTGCCAGAAGATGACGCAGTTCAAGGAAAAGTCAGAAAAACACAGCGCTACTGTTGGACTGTTTACGTATCCCATACTGCAAGCTGCTGACATCTTGCTATATCAAGCTGACCTTGTTCCTGTGGGAGAAGACCAAAAGCAGCATCTGGAGCTCACACGCAATCTTGCTGAGCGTTTTAACTACTATTATCCCCATACGTTTACCATTCCGGAGGTGTTCGTTCCGAAAGTCGGTGCACGTGTGATGAGTCTTCAAGATCCCACGAAAAAAATGTCGAAGTCTGATGAAAATCCTAAAGCCACAATCTTTTTGACAGACAGTCCTGATGACATTCGCCTGAAAATTAAGCGTGCAGTTACCGATTCAGGTTCAGAAATTCGTGCCGGCGAAGACCGTCCAGCAATGACAAACTTGCTGGAGCTATATAGTGTTGCGGCAGGTACAAGTGTAGAAAGCGCCGAAGCGCGCTTTTGGGGGAAAAGTTACGCAGAATTCAAAGCAGAGCTTGCTGATGCAATGGTCGCTTTGGTTGAACCTATACGTCAGCGATTTTATGAAATTCGGCAGGATA
>JANWZB010000099.1 GCA_025055035.1 Candidatus Kapaibacterium sp. | reverse complement strand
AGCGCGCAGAATATGGAAGCATCATGGTATTGAGCTGGTCGAGAGGCAGCAGCGTTTTTCCGCCAAATATCACCGGAGCAAACACCAGTAGCAGTGCGGCAGGTAATAGCACACTTAGTACCCAGCCTGTCGCGTAGTGTTGTCGAAGTATCATAGCGTGGCATTAGAATGGATTCGAGGCGAGCGCAAGCACACAAGAATAAAAGCCTGACGGTATCCTTGCTCAGCAAGTGTTTGTCAGGCTTTTCGGCAATAAGTGCGTCGTTCTAGTATTGTACAATCTTGCGAGCAGCATCAGCGATTTTATCAGCAGACAGCAGAATATCAAGCTCCAATACTTTTGCAAAGCCTACAGGAATGTCCTTTGAGGCAACTCTCCCTACAGGCGCATCAAGATAATCAAAGAGCTCTTCCTGAATCGTTGAGGCAATCTCTGCACCGATACCAACAGTACGGTAATGCTCGTGTGCAACAAGAGCACGATTAGTGCGTTTCACAGACTCAAATACTAGTCTTTTATCCCAAGGAGCAAGCGAGCGCAAATCAATCACTTCAGCATTAATGCCTTCGGAAGCAAGCTTTTCTGCTGCCTGCAAGCTCAAGTGAAGAGCATTCCCATAGGCAATGATCGTAATATCCGTGCCGGGTCGGCGGATTTTTGCTTTGCCAAAGGGAATCATAAAGTCGTCGGGTGGTATCGACGATGATGTTGGCCGGTAGTTATACAGAAATTTTGGCTCAATAAAGACTGTAAGCCCGCGGGAGCGCAGCGCATGGCGCATTAACCCAACAGCATCATCAGCAAATGCTGGGCATACTACCCGTGCACCCGGAAGATGCACAAAGACGGCATCAAGGTTTTGCGAGTGATATAATCCACCTTGAATATATCCGCCGCTTGCAAGACGAATAACAAGATTTGGCGTATATTGCCCTTTTGTGCGCCAGTACTCATGTGTGCACTCGACGTATGCCTCCATTGCAGGCCAGAAATAATCTGCAAACTCCGCCCCTTCGACGACAACACGTATATCATCACGATACCGACAGAAACCATTTGCTGTACCGACAATAAAATCTTCGGCGATGGGTGCATTGAAGATACGCTCGTTACCGAACTCTGTGAGCATACCTTTAGGAACATTGAAAATACCCTGCTTCTCTTTTGATGCAACATCCTGCCCCCATAGAAATGTATGCGGATTGCGTCGAAATTCCGTCTTCAGAGCATGGTTAATGCCTTCTCGAAAAGTAATCTGCGGAGCGTTGGGGTCGCTCACGAACGTGTCATCGTGGTCATAACTTAGCAGCGGCTCGGGAACAAGAAACTTTTCATTTTCCGCTGGGTCAGGCATAGGAAGAGGTTCTACGCGGTCTGCGGCTGCAAGCAGCTCTTCCTTATTATTTGCTTCGAGTGCTTGCACTTCTTCCTCTGTCAGGTAGCCTTGTTCAAGGACTGTCGCGCGCATGCGTGCTACAGGGTCGCGCTCCCACATTGCAGCAATTTCCTCTTTCGTACGATACAATTCGTGATTATCGGAATTCGAATGCGACATTAAGCGGTCGCACTCAGCATGTACCATTGCTGCACCTTTACCTGATAACACAAAATCACGCGCTTCTTCGAGTGCACGATACGATGCAAAGGGATCGCGCCCATCGCAGTTGATGATTTTGAGATTAGCAAAGCCACGAAAATTGTCCGACACACGAGTATTAGCCGTTTGCTCATGCACTGGCACGGAAATACCATAGCCATTGTTCTGAATCACAAAAATCACCGGTAGCTTTTCTCGGCTTGCGCCATTAACTGCTTCGTAAAAATATCCTTCTGAGCATGCAGATTCACCTCCTGAGTAGATCACAAGCTCATCACCATTGTACTTCTTAATAGCACGCGCCGTACCAGCTGCTATCTGGGAATGATTACCTGTCAGTGCCGACCGGTTTTGAATACGCAACGGAATTTTTGCGAAGTGATTCGACATATTCCGCCCGCCACTCGATATGTCTGCTGCCTTGCTCAACCCATTCATTAGGATTTCATCTAGCGTAACTCCTGCCACTAAGCAGGAGAGCATATCGCGGTAGTATGGGTAGAAAAAGTCCTTTCCCGGACGAAAGATCTTACCAATAGCAAGCTGGATACCTTCATGCCCAGCGCATGGTGCATGATACGACCAGCCTTTTGCAAGCTTTAAGTAACTTGCTGCCTTTTCGTCAAGCTTCCGCCCCAAGTGCATGAGGCGATACCACTCGATAACTGTCTCTCTATCAAAGCCTGTGGTGTCAAATGTGTACCCCTTTGGATACTTAGCAGTTATCTCGCTCGAGGCTCGACCATTGGCAGGATTAATGCTTGCGCTGTTCTCCGATCGATCAGCCTTTGCTGAGGCTTTCGTCGCTTTTGCAGACACGGCTTTCTTTGATGCCATACAAACTCCTACAGGAAAACATAAGTGAACATTATCGTGAGTTTTTGACAATCGCTTGTTTTAACGAGCCTTGCACATACATACACTCAATACAAGCTACGCAGGCGTATTATAAATTGCTCCAGCACACACAATTCTAGCATCGCTGTGATGCACACAAACATGTAGTAGCACAAATTACAAAATATTCATCAAAAACCTCATACGAATACACGGATTTTGAAGTACATGCCACTCATGCTATAGAATTGTTACACACGACCAGTATTACTTTTTCATCCCAAAATCTCTCAAGAATTTCGTAGATTTTGCGCCTCATGTTTTTTGTGTACTACCTTACAAGCTTATAAGGACAGACTGTGGGCTACGTAACCTCTCGAGCAATCATAGTACACCCCGGCCAGGCTTTTTCCTGAAGATCGCATACACCTTAATTTCTGTCGTTTCACAAATTTTGGATTTCAATGGTTATTCTGAAATTTGGCGGTTCATCGGTTGGAACGCCAGAGCGTATCAATAGCGTTATCAATATATGTACTGCATCGCAGCAGCAGCATGGACGGATTGCTGTTGTTGTTTCAGCATTTTCTGGCATTACCGACCAGCTTATTACTACTGCAAGGCTTGCATCGCAAGGAAATATTGCCTATAGCAGTGAGTTTGACAGCATGTACCGACGGCACATGAGTACACTCGAAGCACTGTTTTCTACAGAAGGAACAGACAATACAAATCTCGACATAGTACGCAAAGAAATTGAGGCAGTACTGATGGAGCTGCGCGGCTTGCTGCATGGTATTTTTCTTATTCGCGAGCTCTCACATCGTACACTGGACTACGTATGTAGTTTTGGTGAGCGCTTATCTGCCTGTATTATTGCACGTACGATGGTTGCACGCGGCATCAACGCTGAATTTCTCGACGCACGCACAGTGATTAGAACTAATCATGACTTCACTGCTGCGAAGGTAGATTTTCCAACTACTAACGCACATTTGCAAAAGTATTTCGCCGAGCACACTGCTCTCACAGTGATTACAGGCTTTATTGGTTCAACCTCCGATGGGCAAACTACTACGCTCGGGCGCGGTGGTTCGGACTACACTGCCGCAATTGTCGGTGCAGCACTTCATGCCAAAGAAATTGAAATCTGGACCGATGTGGACGGTGTTATGACTGCTGACCCCCGCAAAGTCAATAATGCTCGCACTCTAGAGCGGCTTACATATGAAGAAGCAATGGAACTTTCACACTTCGGCGCGAAAGTCATTTACCCACCAACAATTCAGCCGGCACTTGAACTCAATATTCCCCTGCGTATCCGCAATACCTTCAATCCTGATTTTCCTGGAACACTCATAGACCGCGACGGTGATACAGAATCTTCCCTTCCCATCAAAGGTATCTCGTCCATCAAAGAGATTGCTCTGCTGTCACTCGAAGGAAGCGGCATGGTAGGTGTTGTCGGCGTTGCTCACCGCTTGTTTAGCGCTCTAGCACGCGAGCGCGTGAACGTTATCATGATTACTCAAGCGTCGTCGGAGCATTCTATTTGTATTGCGATCGAACCACAGGCAGCTGATAATGCAGCACGCTCTATCAACGATGAGTTTACCTATGAAATCAATGTAACGCGCCAAATTCATCCTGTGAGTGTCGAGAAAGGACTTTCTGTTATTGCAGTTGTTGGAAAGAATATGCGCCATACACCAGGCATTGCAGGAAAAGTTTTTCAGGCGCTTGGTCGCAATGGTGTTAATGTACGCGCTATTGCTCAAGGTTCATCGGAGCTTAATATCTCTATTATTGTTAATGCAGCCGACGAAAGCAAGGCTATTCGTGCCATCCATAATAACTTCTTTCTGGCTTCCACAAAAACACTGCACCTCTTTGTTGTGGGCACAGGATTGATCGGCACAGAGCTTTTGAACCAAATTCGCCAGCAACATGAGTTTCTGCTTCATCATCGAGGCATCGACCTGAAAATTATTGGTCTAGCGAATAGTACGCATATGCTGTTTAATGACGACGGCATTCGCATTGATACGTGGTCGGACGACTTGCATTCTTCACCTACGCCTATGAATGCCCGTGCATTTCTCGATGAAATGAAAGCACGCAACATACCGAACAAAGTGTTCATCGACAATACTACGAGCGAGGATATTGCAGGACTATACGAAGAAATTCTTGCAAGCAGCATTGCCGTCGTTACACCCAACAAAAAAGCAAACACAGGTACATACGCACAATACAAAGCTATTCGCGAAGCTGCCCTACGAGCAAATGTTGGATTCTTCTATGAAACAAATGTCGGTGGCGGTCTTCCTATTATAGACACTATACGTGGACTTGTCAGCAGCGGTGATAAGATTCACAGTATAGAAGCTATCTGCTCGGGGACGTTATCCTACGTGTTTAACACATTCACCGAAGGAAAGCGGTTTAGCGACGTCATTCGTGAAGCGCGCGACAAAGGCTTCACAGAGCCAGACCCACGCGATGATTTGAGCGGGATGGACGTTGCGCGTAAGCTCCTCATTCTTGCTCGCGAAATTGGATTAGCACTTGAACTACGCGACATTGATGTAGAAAGCCTCGTACCTGCATCATGCGTACACGCGTCATCTGTAGAAGAATTTTTTGATGCTCTCTCTCATGAAGATGCGGCATTTGAACAGCGCCGCTCCGAGGCAGCTGCTCAAGGAAAAGCGCTTCGATACGTTGCATCACTTCATCATGGTAAAGGCAGTGCAAGACTCGAGGCAGTTGATGCCTATCATCCCTTTTTCAGCCTCAACGCAACGGACAACAAATTCGCTATTATCAGCGACTACTACGCGACAACCCCTCTCGTTATTCAAGGACCGGGAGCAGGAGCTAAAGTCACGGCGTCGGGTGTTCTCGCCGACATTCTACGAACAGCGTAGGCTACACGAGCACTGTTGTGAGCTTTTCATAGCAGCTTGCATGCTGCTTGAGAAGCTCACGTTGTTCTTTCTTACTACTCAGCATACTGCTGTTCTAGAAAGATTGCAACAAGGCGTTCCAAGCCGCGTTTATCGTCGTTGTCGAATCGGCACTCCAGCGGACTATCGATATCCAGCACACCAAGAAGCTGGTGGTCTTTGATAAGCGGTACAACAATCTCTGAACGCGACGCTGCATCGCATGCAATATGACCCGGAAATGCACGGACATCTTCGACAAGAACTGTTGCTCGGCGTTCAGCTGCCGTGCCACAAACACCACGCCCTAGCGCAATGCGCACACACGCAGGTTTCCCATGAAAAGGACCGAGCACAAGCTCCTCATTCTTCCAACGATAAAACCCTACCCAATTCACATCGGGCATTGTGTAGAAGAGTAGCGAAGAAAAGTTTGCCATGTTAGCAAGTATATCCACTGTGCTATCTAGCATACTACGCATCTGCGCAGCAAGCTCTTCGTAGAAGACTTTTTTGTCGGGGGTATGAAGCTTCTCGTGGAGTATAACCATAGCTTTGTGTAGTAGGAGAGGAATGCTAAGGAAACAAAGAGCGACAGGTATAGGCAAGAAGAGTATAATCAGCTTCGGATTTATTCTGTAATCAAGACTCTTGGTGGTGCGTACCACAGCAGTGTTCCAACAGGTGGATTTTGCCGACCAATGCCAATGCAAGCAACACCCCCTTTTTTAAATTCGATATTATACGTTGCTGCCCCGCACAGCTGTCCTGCTAGAATACTCACACAAGGATCGTGGGTAACAAACATAATTTCACGATAGCTCTTGTACTCCTGAAACAGCGAGGAAAATGACTCGTAGCGCGCACTGGGTGTAATACGATTATCCTGAAAACGTTCCCCAATGTAGCGAAGTTCTTCCGCTAAGATGTCTGCTGTTTGGACAGCTCGCTTGTACGGACTAGAAATAATAAGGTTTGGTTGTATCCCCATTTGATAGAGCCGCTGACCAATACGGTGCATCTTTTCTATGCCTTCTGGTGTAAGTGCCCGTTCAGAATCAGGGCGCAGCAGATTTGTGTCTTCCGCAATACCGTGCCGTACAAGATAAATGGTGTTCATAAGAGAAACACACTAGACTAGAATTCGGCTATAAAGGAGGCATTAGCTGGTGTTTCTTGTTTGCTGCACGCCTTTCGCATGTGACGATGCTGAACAGTTTATGCTGACTGACCTAATATTTTGTTCAATTTCAACGACATAGCCAGCATAGCACACAGCCATAAGTTTTGGAATAGCAATTTACGGAAAAATTTTCCATTTTCAAGATTTTTCCACTATTTTTAGCCCCTGTACCTTGTACTCCTCAACCCTTCCTCTCTATCCTACACTGTATGCTTGTTGTTGATAGCATTCACAAAACTTACAAAGGCAATATCAAAGCTGTCGATGGTGTATCGTTTTCTGTACAACCCGGCACAATTCTTGGTATTCTTGGACCGAATGGTGCAGGCAAGACTACAACAATTCGTATGATTCTTAATATTCTCAAACCTGACCGCGGCACCATTACGTTCTTTGGCAGTCCGATTGGGGAGCACACAAAACACGCTATTGGATACTTACCTGAAGAGCGCGGTTTATACCGCAAAAGCACTATAGGGAACACACTGTTGTACTTCGCATCGCTGAAGAACATCAGGGCGCATAGTGCTCGAGAACTCGTCAGTGAATGGCTACGAAGATTTGAGCTCGAAGGCATGGAACGACGAAAAATCGAAGAACTTTCTAAAGGAAACCAGCAAAAAGTTCAGTTCATCGCATCTATCTTACATAACCCCGACTTGCTCATTCTCGATGAACCCTTCTCTGGTCTAGATCCTGTCAACCAGCTCAAGTTCAAGGATATCGTCCTTGAGCTTCGCCAGCAAGGCAAAGCAATTATTTTCTGCACTCACCAGCTCGAATCTGCTGAGAAAATCTGCGATGAAATTATTCTCTACAACAAAGGTAAAGCCGTTGTTCAAGGAACCATCGATAGCGTTAAGCAGCGCTTTGCTGCTCACGCTATTCATGTAGAGTTCGAAGGGAACGGTCAGCATATTCTCTCGTTTCCTCATCTACAAAGAGCAGAACTCTTCCCGAACTACGCAGAAGTTCAGCTACAACCCTCCACCACACTGAATGATTTCATTACCTATCTTCTACCACATATGACGCTTACAAAAGTCGAGCGTGTCCAGCCCTCACTCTTGAGTATCTTTGTTGATATTGTTGGCAAAGGAAATCTTCCAGAAGACTTCATCACTGCTCAGTAGTACCCTAACTTAAGGACGGTAAAACGGATTATTCTGTCGAATGAACTGTACATCGCGCAACTGGGGCATCTTTATACCTACACGGAAGAAATACCCTTGTACTGCTCCAAAAGGCTGCCAGCGAAACGACATATCCCAGCAATGTAAATCGCGTTGTACGCTGAGTGAAGGAGCGTTGATTGTCCCATTGACAATGTCTACACCCATGTTTGCCGTTATATGCCATACTCTATCAACTGTTGCCGTAAGATCCGCCGTAAATAGTGCGCTCACCAAGGGCGGAGCACCGACAATAGACGAAGGACTGTAGGAAAATGTACCTGTAATGTTCGAGCTCCACTCTAGCGGTAGTGGCGAGAATCCGGGTGAGCTATCTCCAAACATGTCAACTTGGTCATAGGTATTGTCGAGACGCCGTTGAAAGCGTTGCCCAATCTGTGCTTCTTCTCCTATCCGCTGCTGGGCTAGTGTATCTTTGGGGGTACTGCCCGAAGCAATAAGCCCGCCCTGTACTGTCTGTGTTTCGGTATTACCCGACAGCCGATAATTGACGTTAAAGCTCAACTGAGACAGGCGTAGAATACCTTTACTGGCACTCCACAACAAGCGGTTAACCTCTTGCAGAAGAGCTCTCTCACCCACTCGCACTGTATCGCGGTCATACAAGCTAAAACTTGCTGTACCAGACAGCTGCACACCATCGCCGAATGTATTACTAAAGTTCATACTGATAGGCGACCATTGCATAGAATCTGCTGCCATATTGATACTACCAGCAAGATTCACTTGCATTAACTGAACAACAGTTTCCGTTGTATCTTGCTGAATTTTCGCCTCGAAATTGTTTCCCAACGACCATCCTATCCCCGCGACAAGAGGCGACGGCAACACACCACCATCCAAACTATACCGCGAGTAAAGAATACGTTGACTGCGTCCGCCTATTGTATCGATGTAGCTGCCCACCAGATTTGCATCCGCTTGAAAATTTGGGGTATAGTTTAGGGAGATTTGTGGTCGCATGGTGTGACGCAGCGCCTGTATTCCCCACAAACGTGGTTGAGCAATACCATACAGCGTTGTGCTTATACCGAGACTCATACTCGCACTGTATTCGCGAAAAAAGCCTTGCTCAATCTCATCAACAAGCGTTAGCGTTCCTGTCGTAGAGTATGTAGGAATGCGGTTTGCATAGCGTCGGAAATACCAATGTTCATTATAGCTGATTGACGGCGAGAGCACAAAATATCCCAAGCGTGGCGCGATATTGATACTCGGAGCGTGTGCAATGCGCATAGTAAAAGGATTTGCTCGAGCTTGAGCTATGCGACGCCGGCGATCGCCTTCTGTTTCTCCCGGAAGCAGGGAATCGCTCGGTGTTAAGATGTTTGCCTGAGCATCGAGACGATAGCTCACCGCAATGTCATTGAGCCATGAATCTGGTGGAATGGTCAACTCCAACGATGGAAAGCTGCGTATGAGCTCACGCACAGGGAATATTTGCGGAATACTTGTTCCACCGCTGATGCTCTGACGAATTTCGTTTGTACCAACATCTTGGAAGCGTCGGTAATCCAGATTGAATGGTAGTCCGTTATCAAACGTATGACGGATGCCAAACTGCGACTGAATACCACGCTGTGTGCGCTGGCGAGCATCAAGCTGTGTTGTTTGAAAGAAGCCACTTGAGCTTATGTCGATAGAGCCGCTAATATTGGTAAACGGGGTAATATCCCATGTATGCCTCCAGCTCACACGCCAATTTTCACTTGGCGGAGAGTTTGGTGTGAAGCCACCCTGACCATACGAGAGATTGATATCTCCATTGAACCGTGAACTAAAAAAATAATTCCCCTTGAAGTTCGCAAGCCAGCCACCTTTTGTATAGTATGCACCACTCAGCTCAGCATCGAGTGTATCACTGATTGCCCAATAGTATCCTATGCGCTCAAACGCAATCCCACGAGAGTTCAAATCCCCGATAGCACCAGCAAAAAAGACCTGCGGAATAAGAATACCAGAGCGTCGTCCCTGTTTGTTCTCCATGAATACACCAAATGGCAGAGCGGCAATCGGAATATTGCTAAAGTATACAATCAGCGGCTCAGCATAGATACGGTCCGGCATTATGACCTTCATACGCGGAGCTTTGAAGTAAAAGTGCGGATGCGGATTATCACACGTTGTATAGCAGCCATCTCGCAAGAAAAACGTTGAATCATTTACGCGTTTGATTCTCTCACCAAAGAACAATCCATCACCAAACTTGGTTTCCGCCATTGAAATTATTCCTCGCCGCGTGCGAAAATTATACGTCAATTCAGCTCCATACACGGTCTCCTTGCCATCTGTAAATTTTGGCACGCCTATAACCCTTCCAGCAGAATCACGACCCGTTGAAGCTCGCATTACTCCCTTATCAATGTGCAGCTCGATAAGCTCTGCCGACAGCGTCTGCGCCTGATGCTTGACAAATGCTTGCCTGTGCAAGCGCAGTTTTCGTCCAGAAACTGTGTACACAATCGAATCTTTTGCAGCAAAAGTTACAACTGTATCAATACCGTTGCGTGGTGAGACACTAGAGTCTCGGGTGCGTGAATTCAGTCTCTGTTGAGCAGCACTGTTTTCTCGATCTACACTATCAGACGACGGGGTATTCACACGTACTGTCGTGTCTGGATATGCTGCATGAGAAGGAACGGAGAGGGTGCCATATGTAGCAACGCGTATTGCGGTGGTGGATATTCTGGAAGGTAGGCGAGTATTTGTAGGAACTTTCTGCGCATGGCACAGAACATGTACGTTGGCGTAGAGCAGACTCCATAGGAGCCACAAGCATGCACTGTTCTGATACGTGTGGTACATCGCACAAGACCGACAACCTATAGTACAAAAGACTTGGTGTCATTGTCTATAGTTTGCGCCGCTTTGCTTCTTGAGGTGGGAAAAAGCTGTATTTCTGGTTTTTAGGATTCACTTCTACTGTTTGACATTGCACGCTGAATGTTGCATTGATGGATGGAAACATGACAAACGCACTGTACGGCACACTGATATTGTCGTGTACAGCAAAGTTTGCGAATCGCGCCTGAATAAGTGTCGCTCCGCTGAGCCTGTGCGTGCGGCTAAAGGTAACAATATTATCATGCCGATACGAATACACCACGCGCTCAACAACGGTATCTCGCATACGCATAAACGTATCTTCACTATCACCAGACATAGATTCCACAAGAAAACCAGTAAATCCACCAGGCGACTCCCCACGCAGTAAGCTCACAATGTCATCGTGCGACAGCGGAACACCCAGCCGCGTCTGAAAATTTTTTGGGCTTGGGACACCTTGATACACAGTATTCGAGAGAGCATCGTAGTAGTTCATAAACTC
>JANWZB010000098.1 GCA_025055035.1 Candidatus Kapaibacterium sp. | reverse complement strand
GAAACGTTGTCCAAGGATTTACAGGTTTTGTCAGAACATCACCATTAACACGGGGACTGTTATAGTAGTTTCCAAGCCACATATGTGCTGCATGGAACTCTACACTCATGAATACTCCTAGTTGGTACACAAGACGCGCATTCAGCTCCCAACCAATAAAATTGTCGATTGGTTGCAGCGACGCACCGCGTGGCGGAATCACATTTGAGAATGCTGCTGCTGCACCAAGCCTTGCTGAAAGCTTGTGCGGAAGAATATCGTTGCTCACATTCAGTATTCCGCTCGTAACACCATATCCCAAATTTGACAAGTCGCTCACAGCACCAATGAAACGATTGACAACATTACCATGCGGAAACACCAAGTATGCACCATGCCCAACAAATATCGCTCCCGGAAAGCCCCACGTGTTACCCGTTATAACACCCGAGTACCGCTTATCGTTAATGCCGTTAGCATCGCCAGAACTGTACAGAACATCAAGCTGTACAAGATCATCAGGTGTTTGTCCATATCGATATCCCAAACGCCCATTGAGCGCAAACCCAGCAATATCAGCTGCTCGCTGCCATACTCCCTGCTCAAACATATACGCTGTACCAAAATTAGCAATAGCAAACATCGAGCCACCCACACGTCCATTCTGGAATTCTGGGTTATAGCTTCCATACGTACCAAGCCAGATGATATCAGCTTCATAGCGATTGGCAAGGTCTGCTGGATTAGTAAAAGGGAAGCGAAAGCGGAATGTTCCATTCCATTCAGTTAGTGGGCTATTCAGACCCTCATTGATTGTGGGAATACCCGCTTGTCCATTTGCTCTATCCATCACGTACCATGCAGAAATACCTTGTCGCCAATCCGGCAGAATATCAAGCTCAGCAGTTGCCTCAAATAACGACACCCCATTGCGCTGCTCTGGCTCGCGCGAGTATAAAATATAGTATCCCGCTTTAAGACGCCAATCGTCATCATCTTTGCGTACTGTGACGCCTGTAGCGTGGTTCCCCCAAAACGCCAGACGATAGCCCGTTTGAAGCATTGTATTTGCAAGTGTTCGGTAGGGATTGTACGGTGTATCGAAAAGACGCTGCAAACCGATATTAATTTGCCAATTTTCTCCCGGCAAGAGCTCTATCTCAAGATTTTGGGTTTGAATGTTCACCCGACCTGCATTAAATGCGCCACCGCGATTGCCACCTACAAGGTAAGATTCATCGCCCCATGTCCAATCAATCTCGAATGCCGCGCGCAGAACCGCTTTCCCGTCGAACAGCTTCGGCTGGTAAATAAAGAACGGAATAATCCGCTGTTCCATGTACATCGCGATACCAGACGTTGTGCGAGACTGATTTTCGCCAAAAAGTCGCCCGATAACCTCACCTGTGAATGGGTTTGCACTGTACACACTTGAAACAACAGCTTGTGTGTAGTAGAACGCTAAAAATTGAAATTCGCGCACAAGCTCTTTGGGAGCATTGCGCTGCGGCAATGCGCTGTGTGTATGAAGATCTTGAGTAGAGTCACTCGCTTTACCGCTGTTTTGCTCTCGTTCCAATGCATGCAGCGATTGCTCAACATAGCGATGAACAGGTGCTATGAACAATGTCGTTTCTGAAGCAGGTCGTATATCCCCTATGCTATGGTACAATCCTTCGCTTATGCTCTGAGCAGAGGCACAATACACGGTACAGCACCATACCATGAACCATGCGATACACTGCACACAATGGCAGACTATGCGATGCCTCATGAATTTATCTCCTTTTAGAACACTCGCGGTACAAATTTTCTTGATGCAAGAGTCGCATGAGCACATTCGTTGCAAGAATTCCTTGCAAGAGAAGCATTCTTGTAAGTTGTGCATCATGAGCGCTTGCGATACACTTGAATATTCGAAAACATACCCGTCAGGGGAACACCCATAACATTTTTGCTTGAGCCAAAGCCACCTGCAGGGGTCGGAGCTATACCTCCTGGTGGTTCTGTTTGAACAACCTCGTAGAGCATACGCGCTGGAGACATCGACGTTTGCACCACATAAATTCCCTGAGACCGTAGAACTGTCGGTGTTGCTTGGCGCAAGTCAATGGCATAAATCGGTGCACTGAGAGTATCTCGCATGCTACGTGTTACCGTATAAGTGCCAGTGAAGGTTTGATTACCATTACGCGCCGAATATGATGTTACACTATATCCACCTTGTGCATTAAAATTTGCTACGATAGAGTCTACAGCAAGGAGCGTCTTGAGCAGCGGAGCAACATTCTCTGAAGATGATATCCACGTCCCAACAAGCCCACCTGTGGGATCTTGCTGCTGGTTTGTTGTTGTTCCAGTGTCTGTCCCCGTCGCACATGCTCCCACAATAACAACAAGACATACAGCTGAAGCCAAAGTATAGTAGCGTCTCATGATAGTACCTCCAAAATAGGGTGTAACAAGTAGTGAATACAGAGCTTACTTTGTTGCAGAACGTATATGCATATGGAATATGCTATTAAACTCTTTCGGTTGTTCAAGATATGGTGTGTGTCCACAATTCTTGAGTACAACCTCTATGTATGAGCCACCGGCGCGCTTGTAGCGTTCAAGAACAGTGCGTGTTTGGTCGATCATGGGCTGTGGAGGAAATACGTCGCTACCGGGATAATTGGGAATAATACCCCGTGCACCAAGTGTTCCAATATCAGAAGCAGCATTATTACTCACAGCAATGTCGTCAGCACCGCGTATCCAAAGCACAGGAACTTTAGGAACAGCACGCACGAGGCGTTCTGCCATATCTCCTGCATATTTAGGCGACAGCGCATTCACCGCGCCCCATACGCCTGGTGCAAAACCCGTCCAATTCTTCGAGGGAACAGCATCGCCTGGAAGAGCTTTCTCGCCCAAATGCACACTCATCATAGACGAAAGAAACTCTTCCTCGCGTACAGGAATGTACGGCGGCTTAACGATAACATTCCGTAATGCCGCACGTGGTGTAAAAGGTGAATGAAGAGAACGATCATGGCGTCGAATGGCATCAATGAGAAGTGCGTTTGCTAGCCCGCTTCCTGTGCCTGCAAAATCGCTATAGCACGGTGTTCCATTTGTATCTTTTGTACCACCGAACCCAAACGGCGAACCTGGAGCAACAAGTGTTACCGACAAGAGACGCTCAGGATAATCTGCCATCACACGCCAGACAACATATCCACCCAACGAATGCCCAACAATATGAGCTTTGGGAATGTTTAAGTGGTCTAGCAATGCAATCACATCATCAGCCCAATCCCCGGCACCGCGCCGTGCATCTACATACTTGCTTGTGTCTGCACCGCCGAAGCCACGCAAATCCGGTGCAATGCCGCGAAAGCCCTTCGGCAATGCAAGCATTGTTTCCTCCCACCATGTTGCTGATGATAGATTCCCGTGCAAAAACACTACAGGTATCCCTTGCTCTTCGCCCGACAACAGCACACGTGTTCCTATACGATGTGTTGTGATTCTCTGGGCTTTGATACCTGGTAGCACAGGAATTTCCTGAACTTGCGAAATAGCGTGGTGCTCCGACGTACATACCACAAGCATACTGAGAACACCAGAATAAGCAACCGAAAAACTGCGTAGAGCCTTCATGTAGTGCGTCATAATGTATCAGTAGAATGACGGAATAGTGTAGCGAAGCTCAGTGAGCAGAAAGAACGGCACCGGTGGTGACGCAACCATTTCTCGTTGTACGGTATTCGTAATGTTATTTGCAGCCACAGAAATCATGAGGTTTGGTAGGATATTCACACCTACGCTGGCATCAAGTGAGAAAAACCCACCAAGCGGACCGCGATTAAAGAGAAACGTAGCAACAGCGGGATTTGTCACGCTCAGAGGAAGATTAGGATTGCGTGGGATGATTGTTCGCGTGCCTGCACCAAATCTCCCTGCAAAATGTACACCTGATACAAAATCATACTCAGCAACATAGCGGCCACTAATAGAGCCAAAGAGCAGACCATTGAACAGGTTAGTTGCATTCAGCGTAGCAGAAAACTTATGTGGTGGCGTATTGATACTGAGTTCATTTGGCGTAACAACACCATCGCGATTGACATCAAAGACAAGACGATTATTATTAGCATCACGCCGTGTTGAGTCATAGTTCGGATTAAAATACGAATAGTTGATATTCAGCGAGATGTTATCTGTCAAGTTGTATCCTATACCAACATCGATGCCGAATGCTTGAACTTCGCCAAAATTCACATATGACTGAATAAACTGTGGCTGAACGTTTGTTGTACCGATTTGTGTTACAGTATTAGGCGCAGTGAATCCGCCGTACAGTGGCACAGCAGGACTAATAAAGTCGACAGAGTTTTGGAGATAGGCACTGACATCAATAAAAAGCTTATCAAGCGGAGCACCTTTATAGCCAATTTCATAGGTATCTACACGCTCAGGACGCAAACGGTCTATTTTCGTGCCACTAGCAAGCGTGAATCCTTCAGCATTTCCAACAATACTCAAAACATTCTGACCAATTTGGGCTGCTGGAACAAAGATAAACATATTCAGCACTGTTGGGGCAACAAAGCCACGCCCGTAGGTTGCACGTACTGCACCGTTTGCAACCTTATAGATAAGACCGGCTTTCGGGGCAAACATTCCACCAAAGATTTGATGTTGGTCATAGCGCGCAGCGCCAACAAGGCGGAGCTCGCCTGTGATATCCCAATCTACTTGTGCTGCACCACCGATTTGCCAAATACTCGGAATGGCAATAAAGCTTTCTGGGAGCAATCGTCCTGTTCCCACATTTGCTGAACCATCACCACGAAATGCCACATTATCACCTAAGTATGTTCCATCACTACGTGGATTATCTGCTTGATAGACAAGCCCAACGACGAAGTTAAAGTTATCACCAACTTTGTTATTATACTGAATTTCAGCATTCAAGCGGGAAGATAGCTCAGCGAATCGTGCAGCTTGAATCGCTTCGTCGGCAGTAATTGTACCATTCAGTACTCGTGCAACACGCCCAGCATCCCGCAGCGGTCCGAACAGAGTCGGCACCGGAACAATATTGCCGTTCATGATGTTAGTAACATTCTGAATGGGGAATGTATTTCCTGAGTTGTTCCATGTGTTGTACACCTGTGCAAAAAGACGTGGCGAGACAACCTTGGCTTGCCATGTTGCAAAGAGCCAGTTATTGATGTAATTACGCCCAGCATTTGTCGGACCTGCTCCCCAATTATTGCTCTGACCATACGTTACGATAAGGTCGGGACGCCCTCCTAAGAACTCCGATTCTATCGGAAGATTCCAGTACAGCGAGCCTTCTGCACGAATATGCTTCACATTCAGAATATCCACTTCAGCATTTCCACGATTGAGACCATTTTTGTTCTCAGTAATAAAATTCGGACGGCGAATACCATCGGTTGGATTAGCAGGATTGAAATGTGGAATATTGCCGCCATTGAGTGCTGTTTGATACACTGTATCAACAAATGTCCAATCACGTGCTTGCATGTACTCGAATGTTACTTTCCACGCAAAGTCCCCGACTGCACCAGCATGACGAAAACGCCCTGATATGTAGTTCTGCATACCAACGTTTCCGGCAATCATTGTTCCTTGCGAAGTGCGTGGATCTTTACTCACAATATTTACAATACCATTATGGGCATTCGGACCGTACAGTGCCGACGCAGGACCAAGTATCATTTCCACACTTTGTATATCTTCCTTAATGTTGGTGTTAAACGTTCCAATAGGTAAACCATTGCCTGGCAAAATCGAAAATCGCCCGTCGGTAATTACCATCATACGCGTATTAAATGCGCTATTGAAGCCGCGAGCATTGATGCCAACACCATCAATCCCAGAGCGTACAAAATCTACTCCTTTGAGTGTTGCAAGCGCTTGTCCATAGCCACCAGCAAGGGGCACACGGTCAAGTTCTGCACCGCTGACAGTTTGTATTGAAGCTGGTGCATCAGTTACTTTTTCCGCCTTGCGCGACACGCCAAGCACAATGATATCCTGCGTTGAAACTGCTCCAAGCTCTAGTTCTACATTCACTGTCGCTTCACCACTCGATACCGTTCTCTCTAGCGTCTTGAAACCAATGTATGAGAACACAAGAGTATATGCACCAGATGGAATACCTCTAATCACATAGCGCCCTTGCACATCTGTTTGCGCACCAAACTTTGTATCTTTAACTGATACCCGTACCCCCGGCATTGGCTTTTTTGTCTCTTTATCGGTAACCTGACCGCTAATCTGTGCAAACAGTAGTTCGTGGCTTAGCATTGCTATTGCAACACCCAGCAATACGACACAACGGCTCATGATATCCACCCTCCTACTAAAGAATTTGAGAAAGACTTGAGTGAATTGTTGGGGATTATCGCAAGATTTTCTTGTTGATTTTTCCTGCATCGTTTTTCGGCAATTCAGGCAGAAATTCTATATATTTTGGTACTTTGTACCCAGCAAGCCGCTCACGGCAGTAGGCACGGAGTGCATGTGCATCAACATAAGTAGAAGGCTCTAGCACAACGAAGGCTTTCCCTACCTCGCCCCATTGTGGGTCAGGAACCCCGACCACTGCTGCTTCTCGCACAGCTGGATGCGTGTATAATACACGCTCTACTTCTGCGGGATAGACATTCTCACCACCAGAGATGAACATATGTTTTTTGCGGTCTGTGATATAGTAGTATCCTTCTTCATCGCACCGTGCCATATCTCCTGTAGCAAACCAGCCGTCTTTATGAAACGCCTTGCGGGTTTCCTCAGGATTATTCCAATATCCGGGTGTTACCATCGGACCACGCACCCACAATTCTCCGGGCTCACCTTGCGGAACGCTATTGCCATTGTCGTCAACGATACATGCATGCACGTAGAAGTTTGGTTGCCCGATTGAGCCAATCTTTCGCACTGCATCATGATGATGAAGAGAAAAAATGTTCGGTCCTACTTCGGTCATACCATATCCCTGGCGCACCGGTATACCACGCTGCTGCCACGCCTCAATCAGTGGCATCGGCATCGGCTCACCACCAGCCACAATATAGCGCAGTGCGGAAAGCTGCTGTGTTGCAAACGCTGGCGATGATGCCATCATTTGGAGTATCGTTGGCACACCCATAAATATCGTACAGCACTCACTGTGAAGTAAGCGCAGTACTACCTCAGCGTCGAATTTTTTCATAAGAATTGTCGTGCCGCCTCTATGCAATAACGGCGTCAACAGCACATTCCAGCCACCTGTATGAAACATTGGAAGGCAATTGACCGTGCGGTCTTGTGCTGTTAAATCCCAGCTCATTCCTGTATTGATACTGTTCCAGAACAGCATGCCATGCGAGTATATAACCCCCTTCGGCATACCCGTTGTACCTGATGTGTAAAGCAGCAGAAGTGGAGACTGAGGAGTAAGAGCAGGCTCTGGGAATGCCTTCCTAGTGCTTTCTACGCTATTTGCAGCTATTCTCCCAAACCACTCCTCAAGTATGTGTACGCTCTGTGCTGCTTTAATTGATGGTATATTCTCAAGAATAGAGCGGTACTTTTCTTCTACAAACACAATGCGAGGCTTAGCATCACTCAGTACGCCATCGAGCTCAGCAGCCGCACAACGGTAGTTGAGCGGCACAAGAATGTATCCGAGTTTCTGTGCTCCCCCCAATAGCACTACATGCTCCAGTGAATTTTCTGCAAGAATTGCTACACGGTCTCCTTGCTGTATATGCGCTTCTTGCCAAAGAAGCATTGTTGTCGCCAAAGCAGCTACATGCAGCTCAGCATAGGTCATGCTGCGCCCACTTTCATATTCCGCTACTGCTACAGCAAGAGGCGAATACACTGCTCTTCGTGCATACCAATCGTACTCTATTGCTATATCGTTTAGCATTGTGCCGTGCTTTCTGACATATGAAAAACCTACGCTACCGTGCTGCTGCTTCCATTTCTTTCAAGCGCCTGCGGTCAATTTTCCCTGTATCACTCTTCGGCAACTCAGGCAGAAACTCGATGTACTTAGGAATTTTGTATTTTGCAAGATTACCCATACAGTAGCTCAGAACTTCTTCAGCGCTCAGTGTCGCAGAGGGTTTGCGCACAATGAACGCTTTGCCAACTTCTCCCCATGTCTCATCGGGAACACCGATAATTGCTACCTCAGCAATGTCTTCATGCGTACCGATAAACTTTTCAACTTCTGCTGGATACACATTCTCGCCACCAGAAATGTACATATTCTTCTTTCTGTCTACTACGTAAAAGAATCCTTCGCTATCTTGCCGCACAATGTCGCCTGTATAAAACCACCCATCTTTAATAGCTTCAGCGGTTGCCTTAGGGTTCTTGTAGTATCCGGGTGTAACGACATGCCCTCGCAGAAGCAATTCTCCTTCTTCGCCCTGCGGAACATCGTTGCCGTTGTCATCAACTACACGAGCTTCAAGATAGAAATTTAACGTACCAATCGAGCCAATCTTCCGAACAGAATCGTCCTGATGCAGCGATGTAACACTTGGACCAACTTCTGTCATACCGAACCCTTGCCGAATAGGGATACCGCGTCTTTGCCACTCTTCAATCACCGGTAGTGGCAAAGGCTCACCACCAATGATGAAATATCGCACCGATGATAAATCCGCGGTAGCAAATGATGGAGCTTCTTTCATCATCTGAATCATCGTTGGCACTGCCATAAACATCGTTACACGCTCCTGTTCTAAGAGCCGCACGACAGCATCAGCATCAAATTTCCGCATCACTGTAAAGCTTGCGCCGTGATGAAAGAACGGTGTAGGAATAATGTTCCATCCTCCCGTGTGGAATGGTGGTGTGCAGACAATTGATACATCACGCGAGCTAATATCAAGGCGCAAATGAGTATTGATAGCATTCCAGAAGAGCATACCGTGCGTGTACAACGCACCTTTTGGGAAGCCTGTCGTGCCCGATGTGTATAGGATAAACAGTGGATCGTCATCTTCAATATCTGTTCGCGCCTGAAATGCATAAGTACTGAAGCGTCGGCTATACGCATCTTCCGCAAATTCTTCCATGCTTACAGTGTAGGAAACATGCTGATAGTGCCCACATGCTTCGAGAATAGGTTTATACTTCTCTCGTGCAATAACCATCGCAGGCTCACAGTCTGCAAGCAAGTAATCAATCTCTCGTGCCGAAAGCCGATAATTCATTGGCACAAGTACAATTCCTGTTTTCTGTGCAGCGGCAAAGAGAACGTAATACTCTAGGCACGACTCAGAAAGAATCGCAATTCTATCACCCTTGCGTAGCCCCTTGTCCGTTAAAACCTTTGCCACATGGTTGCCGAGCACATGTAATTCACGATATGTCAGGCTGCGCTGTGTCTCATATTCTTTCACGGCTACTTTTTGTGCTGCATACACAGCCCATTTACTTATCCAGTCACGATGTGGTTGTACACTCATAGATTTTCTTGTATTGCAAGACTTATACACGAATCTGGAAAGAACTTACACAAATTGCTGCAGGCGCCGCTGTGTGAGTAAAGCACGCCCTTGTGCGGTATTTTCGAGAAGCTGCTGCTCGCTGTATTGACCGAGATGTTCCAGCGAGCGTATATCTACTTTGAATATCGAGACAAGTTTTTGAAGGCTTGCTGTCAGTGTGTTGAGTTCTCCTGTAGATGCTGCAATAGTAGTTGTATCGAGTGCAGTTTTGTCGGTAATCTGGCTGATACTATGCACGCTCTGTGCAATCATATTGCCAGCATCAGAAAGGTGCTGTCCAGACTGCGCAACACCCTCTATCAAGCGCTCCACATCGTCCATATGCTGAATAATTGTTGCTAACGCAACTTCGGCTTGCGAAGCCAGAGCTTTTTCTCGCTCAACTTCCTGCGTTCCACGCTCGATAGATTGTACAGCCCGAGTCGTATCATGTTGAATTTGTTGTACCATCTGCGCGATGTCTTTTGTCGAACGCACGGTCTTTTCGGCAAGCTTGCGAACCTCATCAGCAACAACAGCAAATCCTCGCCCTTGTTCTCCAGCACGCGCCGCTTCGATAGCAGCATTGAGGGCAAGAAGGTTTGTCTGTGCTGCAATATCATTGATAATCTCCAGAATTTCTCGCACGTGATCATTGCTTTTGCGCAACTCTTCAATCATTACAGCAGATTCCATAACAGCATGTGTAATTTTTTCAATGCCAGCAATAGTTTCTTGTACGACCTGGCCACCTTCATGCGCTTTGACTCCAGCACGCCGAGCCATTTCGGCGGCATGAAGAGCATTATCTCGGTTTGCAGCAATTGTACGTGTCATTTCTTCGATTGCCGATAAAATCTGATGTGTCTGCTCTTTCTGCACCTCCATACCAGTAGCAATACGCTCTGTTCCAGCACAAATATCATTTGATGACGCTGCAACTTGCTGCGAAAGTTTCAGTACCTCAGCGAGTACTAGGCGCATTTTGTGTACAACTTCGTTGAATCCATCATAGAGCTGCTTAATCGTATCATCATTTCTGGCTCGCAAACTGACTGTTAAGTCTCCATCAGCAAACTTGTTCATTTCATGCAAGATGCTTTGAATACTTGCATCGAGATACTCTTTCTGTTCAGAAATAGCACCTCGTGCTGCTTGTGCTTCGCGTGCAGCGGCTTCGGCTTCTATGCTCTTTTTACGGACTTCATCAATAAAGCGCCTGATGCTTTCGAGCATAGCATTGAACGCACGCCCCAAATCCCCAAGCTCATCACGCGAAGCAATATCTACAGAAACATTTTCTTCACCACTACTCACTTTTTGGGCAGCACGACTTAAGCGGCGAATAGAGCGAGCAAGTTGCCATGCAAGAACTAACCCACAGGCAACACCGATACTCGCACCCACACCAATTGCCACAAGGTTCTGCATCCAAAACCGGCGAACATCCGCCTGCACCTCGTCAATATATATACCACTTCCCACCACCCAACCCCACGATGGCAAAAGCTTTACGAACGATACTTTAGGATATAACGCTCCGCTTGTATCACCGGGTTTGCTTGCATCGTATTGTACAAATCCCTCGTGCTCTGGCTGTGAACACACAGCAACGATACTATCCATAATAGGACCTAAGCGCTGAAATCGAGG
>JANWZB010000097.1 GCA_025055035.1 Candidatus Kapaibacterium sp. | reverse complement strand
ACGATTACCGTTGAAGACAACGAATCTATTCTTGAAGCTGCTATTCGTCAGAATCTTGATCCACCATATGCCTGTCAGATTGGTTCGTGCTGTACATGCCGGGCAAAAAAGATGTCTGGAGATATTGTCATGGACGACCGAGAAGCGCTAACCGATGATGAAATCGCAGAGGGATATGTACTCACATGCCAGTCCCACCCGCAAAGCGATGATGTTGTTGTCAACTATGATGCATAACTCTATATGCGTCTAGCGCGACGATATGTTGCAATTATAGTCATGTAAACGCACACTATTTCGCATATACATGGATGGATATACCACATAACATATCGCGACGTGAATTTGTGGCATCAGCGATTGCGTTTGGTATTGCATCATCGAGCTTTCTTGATGAAACTATCACTGATACTCCCTCATCATGTCATACAATTCCTTCTTCACCTCAACCATTTACTCAACGCACTATGGCTTACGAATGGAAGTTTAATCCGCGTCCATATTCGGACGACGAGGCAAAGACCTTGCTGAAGAATGTGTTGTCGCCTGAGACGACAGACTGGCACTATAATACCCACCACAAAGGGTATGTTACCTTTTTGAACAAGATTGAGGCGGAGTTGCCAAGCGCTGATAAGTCAGCTGCAAATGGTAATTGGTCAGACTTTGGTGAGTTAAAACGCCGCTTGACGTGGAATCATGCAGGAGCAGTGTTACACGATGTATATTGGGAAGTGCTGGGTGGCGATGGTGATACGTCCAAAGGTGCAGACATTGTTGCTGCGATTACGAAAGAATTTGGCTCGATTGATGCATGGAAAGCTGATTTTAAGGCAACTTGTATAGCAACAAAGCTTTCGGGGTGGGGAGTGCTCACGCTAGACAAACTGTACAGCGGTCGACTGCTCAATGTTCTTGTAGACGAGCATCACTATGGTGCCATCTGGGGAGGCATACCGCTGATTTCTTGCGATATGTTCGAGCATGCATATTATCACAAGGACGGTCCTGCGCGAGCGAAGTATATAGACAATTTCTTTGCGAATCTCCATTGGGGACGCATCAACGAGCGATATAAGAAGTTCGCATAAGAGCAACAACAGCGTCTTGGTGCACAAACAAGGTATTGTGAACAGACAGGGAATAGCACGTGCCACGCACGCTATTCCCTTGCTTGTTCTTAGAAAAATACGTAGTTTTTCGAGGCAGAATTGGCTGCCTTTTTCCTGAGTACAGGGTTTACCTATTAAGCTAGCGCAAGCAAGCATGCATGCGTGCTCAAGACGTGTCTATTTCAACACATTCTTGCTGTTCAGTGTTATGGAAAAGATTGGCTTATTCCCGCTGAATATCGTTGTATTTCCTGAGTCATCGGTGCCACTTCACATTTTCGAGCCGCGCTATAAGCAGCTCATCAATGTCGCATTAGAACAGCATAAAGATTTTGGAATCAATCTTGTTGATTCTGCACGTTTGTACCAGACAGGATGCACGGTAGAGGTCATTGAGGTGTCGCGTCGTTATCCTGATGGACGGCTGGATATCATCGTACGAGGAAAATCACGCTATACACTGCGCTCGCTTCGGGAGGGTGAAGAGCTGTATTATGTTGGTATTGTGGATTACTTCGATGATGAAGAAAATGAAGTACTAGACATGAAGCTGCGATCGGACTGTATTGCTTTATACAACGAGCTTGTCGAAATTGTGTATCCGGGTGCTGCAGATGATTACCTGCTCGATGCAGCAAATTCTGGCACAGCATCATTTATTATTGCACAAAAAGCTGGGTTAGATATTCTGCGCAAGCAAGAACTTCTGGAAATTCGTTCCGAAAACCGCCGCTTAGAAATTCTGTATGATTACATTCAGCGGTTGCTCCCAGACTTGCGCGAGAAGCGTCGCATTCAGGATGTTATTATGAGTGATGGATATATCCCTAACCGTACTAAACACTGATGATGTAGACAACGATGCATTGCTTCAGAGACTCTGCACTAGTTACCCTTTGTTTCGTTGTTTTGCCTTATACGTCTAGTGCGTGATGGAAGTGCTTTCATGGGTACGCTCGCTAGAGCCTCATCACAATACTGTGGTTCACACGACGAGAAGCACCAGTCCTACAGAGGGAATAGATATTGCGCACATACGGCTACCGCGCTCACCTGTCGTGTACCAAATTGCATTTGACATGCTAGGCTTTGCAGTAAGCTTTGCACTGTACTACATGCTGCGATTTTTTAGTGGGTTGTTTCAAACGTCGAATCACGCATTAACACAGCCATTTGTATCGAGTGAGCGTCTTGCGGTCATTGCAGCAGCAGTGTGTGCGCTATATGTGTATTGGGCTATGCTGTTGTGGTTTGCAGG
The DNA here is from genome assembly GCA_025055035.1 of Candidatus Kapaibacterium sp. Lineage (GTDB taxonomy): Bacteria > Bacteroidota > Ignavibacteria > Kapaibacteriales > UBA4661 > PH2015. The sequence continues at coordinate 8,821 of JANWZB010000097.1, read as the reverse complement.
ATTATATGAGGATTGGTACGTCCGTTCGCCATTTGATGAGTTTTTCACGGTTGTTCGGGTTACCTTTATTGGATGTTGTATTTTGGGGCTGCTGATTTTTCTTGATGACCTTACCCCTGCTCAGAATCCGCGACTGCTCATATTGCTCTACTGGGTAGCATTGTGTTCAGGTATTTGTTTGGGGCGGATTGCTGCTCGCATGGTTCAACGGGCACTAAGAATACGTGGGTATATTGCTTTCCCCACAGTGCTTGTTGGTTCGGCAAGCCATGTGCGTTCGCTGCTCACGTCGGTTTGCCAAGCACCGGCATTTGGGTTTCGTCCAATTGGCGCTGTAATGGTGAACGTGCAAGAGGTAGAGCGGTGGTATTCTACGCATCAACAATCTACTGACAGTACTCCTCATTCTGACAAGAAATCACCAGATATGCAAGTGGAAGCATGTCATTCTCTCCCTCGGTCTGCGCCAGAAGAGTTACAACCTGCATATTGCTCTGAAGCGCCTGTGCAGAGCTGGGGTGCGATGACAGAACAAGTGCAAGAACTTCCTCTTATTGGTGTGTTAAGCGATATGCCCATGATACTGCCTAGATTGCGCCCTGCGGCAGTGCTAGTGTCCACTGAAAATCCAGACCATGAAGAATTGCTACGCCTTGCCAACGAATGTGAAAAACATGGTGTTACGCTCAAGGTTGTGCCAGATTTGTATGAAATTTTCTCTGGGCAAACACGCACACAGCATGTGTATGGCATGGCGCTTATCGAAATAAACCCGCAAATTATGACACCATGGCAGCGGATTATCAAGCGCTTTATGGATATTGTGCTGAGCTTACTAGGAATTCTGCTTGGGCTGCCGCTCTGGATACTCATTGCTGTGATTGTAGCATTGGAAACACCCGGCGGTGCTTTCTATTCGCAAATCCGCGTTGGGCGCGGGGGAGTCCCATTCCGGATATGGAAGTTTCGCTCGATGACAGCGGGTGCAGATGCAATCACTGGCTTTACTAAAGTCAATGATGCACGTGTTACGCGCTTTGGAAGAATCATTCGCAAAACACACCTAGATGAAATTCCACAATTGTGGAATATTCTTAAGGGCGATATGAGTATTGTCGGTCCACGTCCTGAAGTGCCAAAGTTAGTAGAAAAATTCACTGAAAAATTCCCTTACTACCCACGTCGCCACAAGGTACGGCCAGGATTAACGGGTTGGTACCAACTACATGCCTTGAATTACAGCGATGACGACGACGAAATACGCCGCCGTCTAAAGTACGATTTTTACTATATTGAAAACATTTCGTTTCGGCTTGATGTCGAAATCATTGTTCGCACGATATTCAAAGTATTGCGAGGAAGTGGTCAAGCATAAGCTAGTTTTTGTACTGGAACGCATCAGTATGAAGGTTCTTATCATTATTCCTACCTACAACGAAAGCAATAATATTTGCGCGATAACAGAAGCAATCTGTGCAGTAGATCCGACACTTGACATTTTGGTTGTTGATGATAACTCGCCCGATGGTACGGCAAATCTTGTACGCGCAATCCAGCAAGCGAATCCCCGCCTCCATCTTCTTGAACGCGCTGGTAAGCTTGGTCTCGGAACAGCCTATTGCGAGGGATTTATCTGGGCTATGGAACGCGGATATGATATTGTGTTTGAGATGGATGCAGACTTCTCGCATGATCCAAAGGAGATTCCTAATTTTCTCCAAGCTATCGAGTACGCCGATGTTGTCATAGGCTCCCGATACAGTCGCGGTGTGAATGTTGTCAACTGGCCTATGCAGCGTTTGCTATTGAGCTGGTGTGCCAACCTCTATACGCGATGGATAACCCGTATGCCGATTTATGATGCCACAAGCGGCTTTAAGTGTTTCCGGACAGAGGTTTTGCGGGGAGTAAATTTGCGGGATATTCGGTCGAATGGCTATGCGTTTCAGATAGAAATGAATTTCAAGCTGTGGCATAGGGGTGCGCGCATTCTAGAAATACCAATTGTGTTTGTTGATAGGCGTAGCGGCGTTTCCAAAATGAGCAAGCATATTATCTGGGAAGCTGCGTGGCTTGTTTGGAAGCTGCGCCTTGGGGCGCTTGTAGGAAGAATATGAGGACGCAGAGCAGCATGTCCAACCATAGCCTATGGACGATTCTTGCACAGCACAAGGATACACTTGCAGTATCAGCTGGTGTGGCAAGTCTTGTAGTAGTTGGTCTTCTTGTGCACATCTTGCCTGTACTAGTGCTCGCTGCAGTGCCGATAGGATTACTTGTGCTCACGCTGTTTATTCGATATCCGCGTATATGGCTATATACAGGAGTCCTTGTCAATTACTTTTGGATTTCCAGTGGGAAAGGCGATGAAGACATCACCCTTGTTGAATACGCCCTTGTAGCGTTTATCATTGGCGGTTTATGGGTATGGCTTATCGGTATGGTTATTATCAAGCGTCGCCGTATTCTGCGGCACACAGGCGACTACCTGCTACTGGCAACGGTTGTACTTGCTTCTGGGAATATCCTCCTTGCTCTAGTAAACGACGATGCGACAGTATTGCGTTGGCTCCGTGAGTATTTGCTGTTCTACACGATGCTTTATTACTTGCCATGGCGAGAGCATTTCACAGAACGCAAGCATATTATACTCTTCTTTATGCTGATTGTGGCTGTACTGGTTGCCATTGGTGCATCGAATATATGGCAGTATGTCAGAGCAGCATCAAATGTTCAGTATGCATTTGAAGTATGGACATCACGGAAGTCTTTGAATACCCACATTTTTCTTTGCGCGACGATACTCTGTGTTATGGGAATGTTGTTTGCTGCAACGCGTAGAGTACGTTTGGGTTTCACATTCCTAGCAGCATTCTACACGGTGGTTGTCGTAGTCAGTTTTTCTCGGGGATTCTGGATTTCTGGCATTCTAGGTATTGTTGTGACATTGTGGCTTTTAGAACGGCGTGCCTTGTCGAAGTTTGTGCTATACGCTGCCGTTGGTGCTATAGTGTTTGCTGCACTGCTACAGGTGCTCTTTCCTGATAGAGCTGCGCTGATTGTCAAGGTCATTCAGGCGCGCTTTGCATCTTCAACGGAGGGAACGAAAGATATATCCGTACTTTCGCGTGTGTATGAAACACAAGCTGTGCTGAGCTACATCCGCCAATACTTCCTTGGAGGAACAGGGCTCGGGACGACATTTCTGATCTATGAGCCGTTTGAGCGTGTGTTCATTCGGGTAAGTTTCATTCACAATGGCTATCTGTTTGTGCTCATGAAGCTTGGACTACCATTGTTTCTTGCATTCTATAGTGCATGGATATACATGATGCGAAAAGCATACATTCTTGCACGCCAAAATGCAAACGCTCCATTACAGCGGATTTGCGCTGCTGGAGCATTTGGAAGCCTTGTAGCATTCTCGTTACTCAATATCACTAGTGCTATCCCCGAAGGGCGGGATGGGTTTTACTGCTTATCTGTACTGTACGCCTGTGTCAGCTTTGCGGAATACTTGCCCGCCGAAAGAGTGCAGAAGAATGTGTCGTAGAGCGAATTCTATGCGGTGGGGTAGCTACTTTGTAAAATATACGACCAGTGCTGTAATAATGATATTGAGCAGTGATAGTGGGAGCATCACTTTCCACCCTAAGTTCATGAGTTGGTCATAGCGAAAACGCGGGAGCGACCAGCGTACCCAGATAAAGAACGCCATCATGAAGAGAACCTTGCCTGTAAAGGAAACAAGTTGCAGAAGTACCATTGGTAGTGTTCCAGCACGTATGCCAAGAGCATCGAGGAGAAAGCTTGGTACTGGTGGCTGCCAGCCCCCAAGAAAGAGAGTTGTGATAATGCAAGGGGCAATGATGATATGCACAAACTCAACAAGCATGAACAGCCCAAACTTCATGCCTGTATATTCGGTGTGATAGCCCCCAACAAGCTCCGGCTCCGCTTCAACGAGATCGAACGGTGCACGGTTTGTTTCAGCGAATGAGGAGACAAGGAAAATTAGGAAGCCAAGAGGCTGAAGAAAGATATTCCAGCGAAAGTCTGCTTGCGCGCGAACAATATCGCCTAGGTTCATAGAGCCAGTCATCATAATAATGCCGATAAGAGACGAACCAAGCGTGAGTTCGTAAGAAATCATTTGTGCCGAGGAACGTAGACTTCCAAGCAGAGAATATTTGCTTCCTGATGACCAACCGGCAAACGTCAGAGCATAGACAGCCACAGAGCTTACAGCAAGTATGTACAAGACTGCAAGATTCACATTCGGGGCAACGGTGAAATCAATACGCATTGTGCCAATCATTAGGTAGTCTGCAAATGGTATAACCGCAAAGAGTGCTGCAGTTGTTGTTACGGCTATCAGTGGGGCAAGGGTGTGAAAAAACCGATTTGCTTCAGCAGGTACAATATCTTCCTTGAAAATGAGCTTAGTGACATCGGCAAAAGCTTGAAATAAGCCGAAGGGTCCGACGCGGTTGGGACCGATGCGCATTTGAATAAATGCAGCGAGGCGTCGCTCCGAATACACAGCAACGACTGCTCCGGGAAGCATCACAAGTAGCACAACGAGTGCGCCCTTCAGCACGCTCGTACTAAGAAGTGCAAGTATCTCCATACCACCGTGAGATTGTAGAGTCCTGAAAAACTGATGAACAGAAATCTGTGAAGAAGAACTTAGCTTGGCTTAAGACTATGGGATTCGTATTCCATGACGGCAGAGTAAGCTCTATCTGCCTTGCCCGAAATGACTCCTTTATGCTCATCGAGGAGAGCGTAGCTCATACCTGCAAAGAAAGGAACTGTGCGGGTAAGCTCGGCAAAAACGTCCTCTGATGTACGATAGTTCCAGCGCTCAGCATCTGCACCCATTGCTTTGGCTAGCGCTGTAAGGACACGCCAGCTTTGCCGACAGTGGCGGCGCTCACCTTGCGTCCAGCGATCGTTGTGTGTACCAAACTTGTCAAGGCGGCTCATTTTCATACCCATCCTGCGCTCATTTTCAGCTGTAACAAGGCACGGTTCAAGATGCTGAACACGCTGCTGGAAGTTTGTGTATGTGCCTTCAAGTTCGGCGTATGTTGGGGCAGCAAAAACAAGATGAGCTTTCTGGACAGTTGCTGTAAAATTGCTGGCATGAACAATAAGAACACTTAGTGTATCGAGTGCTGCTGCAAGTTCTGGCGAAACCGTAGCGATATCGTCTTCCATGACGTATACAGCACGAATATCGCCCGATGTAATTTTCGCTGCAAGCTGTTCCGCTCCAATGCCACCAGTGCTCGGCTGAACACCAACGGCATGGGCGCCAGTGCTGTTAGGTGTCATATCGCTATGGCGCAGTGTTGTGTCACCGAATAATGGATTTTCGTGTCTGAAGAAATCACAATGCGGTGTGCGCAGAACTTCGCGTGCAAAGCGGACAAGTGTGTAATTATCTTCATTTGTAGCTTTTGCTGAACCAATGACCATGGTATACTCAGCTGGTACTGAGGAGAGAAGCTCGGCTGCCTTTGCTATAGCAGTATCCCAGTCGGTGTCTGCCAGTGTACCATCATTGTGTCGTAGCAGCGGCTGCTTGATACGATTTTGATTGACAAACGGAAATTGCGTGAGTCGTCCGTAGTCGCACATCCAGTACTGGTTAACGTCCATGTTAGTTGCTGGCTCAAGACGCAGGATTTCGTTGTTGCGGACACCAACACTCATATTGCAACCGCGCGCGCATCCCGGACAAATGCTTTTGTTAAAGGACATATCCCAAACGCGGGCTTTGAAGCGGAAATCCCTACTTGTGAGAGCACCAACAGGGCAAAGCTCAATTACATTCATCGAGTATGGACTGTCGAATTGTGTGCCCGGAAAGGTCTCAATCGTTACATGGTCACCGCGTTGGACGAAGGTAAGTACGGGCTGTTTTGCATGTTCATTCGCATAGCGAATGCAGCGAGAGCAAGAAATACAGCGCTCGGCATCGAAGAGGACATTCGGACCGAGAGGAACACGCTTATCCTTATGGTTTTTTGCATCGATGAAGCGGCTTTCTCCTTTAGAATGCTTATAGCTATATTCTTGGAGTTTGCACTGTCCTGCTTCGTCGCAAATTGGGCAGTCGAGCGGATGATTGATAAGCAGAAACTCCATTACTGCTTCTTGTGCTGCTTTGACTTTGTCATGATGAAGGCGCACAACCATGCCCTCGCTTACCTGCGTTGCACAGGCAATTTGCAGCTTTGGCATGAACATAACGACAGGGTTGCCATGTTCGTCCAATACTGGCGTGCGGTCTGGATTGAGCTTAGGCATCCCTACGTCGACAAGGCACATGCGGCAGTTTCCAGCAACAGAGAGTGCTGGATGCCAGCAAAAGTGCGGTATCGTAATACCGTTATCGAAAGCAGCTTGAATGATTGTTTGTCCGGGTTTTGCTTCTATTGTTTGGCCATCTATTGTGAAAGCTAGCATAGCACTGGCAGTGTAGAATGAATGAGGAAAGGCATACATTTGGGTGTTTATGCGTGCGAGGCATATAAGCATGCAAATGCTTATGTGCACGCACAAGATAGTAAGATTAAGGCGAAATACACAAAAAAAGTTCCGAGAACAATTGAGGTGTCGCTGTTTCTCCTTGCTGTGAAGAAAAAAAATTATGTGTGCTGTAGGAATATGGAACAAGACGCAGTTTTTTTTGTATTTTCCATCTGCATATTCTCGTCTTTTTGTCAGTCGTTTGCGTAGTTTGTGTGTGCAGAACGGTTCCAGTCCATATGCGGGTCTGTACGAGCGAGGTGTAATACGCAACAATCTTTGTGGACTCCATAAACCTGTACTAGCGCTATGAATGTCGATACCATTATCTCATCTCGGCATCTTGTATACTATGCTGTTGTGTGTATTCTGAGTAGTGCAAGTAGCTGGCGCTGTGCTACAATACACGCTCAGGGGCTCAATGTGGAGCTGTACCAATCGAAGCAGGGTTTATCTGTCAATCTCACAAAAGCCATAGCACAGGATAATGACAATTTTGTGTGGATTGGTACAGATGAAGGTTTAATAAAGTTTGATGGTAGCCGCTTCTACCACTATCGCGCAGCGCTACCAAGCAACTATGTGAAGTCGCTGTATCGCACGCGAAGCGGAAAGCTGCTTGTTGTTCACGATATGGGGGTCGCAGAAATTGTCCACAATCGCGATACAGCGTTATTTGTACCGCTCGTATTTGGAGCACCTGAACGCTCAGATACTACTGTGCACTATCCCAAAAGCATTTTTGAAGATGAGCAAGGAGCGCTGTGGATGGGAGAATCCCAGACAGTGCTTCGGCGGTTGCCGGATGGCAAGCTCAAGCGATATGTGTTTCCCGCAAAATGTATGACAGAAAGTTTCCTGCGCTCGTTCTCGTTCGCCTCCGACGGTATGGGGAGCTTTATCGTTGTGTCGCAAACGGGGTATGTGTTTCGCTACGATGCTGCCGCAGATACATTCGTTGAAATTCCTGTAGCAAAGCGCTTAGCTGCTGCATCGGCTATATTGAATGTGGGGCAAGGGAAGGTGTGGATAGCATCCTCTGAAGAAGTTACGGAGATACTCCTGAATCGCGATGGCTCTGTGCAGCGCATACAGAAGCTTACCAACTTCAACGGTGGTTCTTCGATGTTTATAGCCTCTAATGGTGTCATATATCTAGGGTCTTGGGGACGTGGTCTCTACCGTCTTGAGCCAAGCCGCACAGGCGGCATTGAGGCACGCCGAGTACCTGAGTATCCTTTAAGCAACGTCAATATGATATCTGGCAATCGTGTCGGGGAGATTTGGCTCAGTTCTGATGAAGGAATTTGCTTGCTCAAGCCCACATTTTTCAAACCTCTGCTGATTCCCAATTCTCGCAATTTTATCCAATCTATTGTCCGTGATGCTACGCGCGGTGTACTGTACACAACTGATGGCGATAAAATTTTTCGACTGACTGAAGCAACTCAAGATGCAACGATGACTTTTGAGGCTAAAGGGGAAAATATTTTAGCTATGGCGTTTGCAAACGGTGCACTGTGGTTCGGAGCCTCAGGAGGGCATGTGTATCGCATGGAAAGTAACGGACAAATACGCTCGTTTTCATTTGGCGGTGGAATGTCATACTCTGTGCTGCCAAACCCAGATGGCACGGTGTGGGTATGTGCCGACATAGAAGTTGGCATTCTGAAACTTTCTCAGGCAGGTACATTTGAGACGTATGCTGCGAATAAGGGACTAACAGCAGCAATTCGTGTTGCAAAGTATTCTCCCGATGGCTCTGTTCTTGTTGCAGGTAGAGGAACGAAAGGCTACTTGTTTCGCTACAACAGTGCGACTGACACGTTCATAGATATTAGTAAACCTCTGCCATTTCGCTACGACAAAGATTTTGAAGTTGCAGATATGGTTATACGTGGTGATACGGTGTTTCTTGCAACGAATTATGGATTGCTCCAGTATAATGCCAACGGTATACAGAAAATTCCTCTTATCAACCCGTACAGTGGTGATGAAATATTGATTCTCAAATCCTTAACAGTCAGTTCTCAAGGTGAATTGTGGATTGGGGCTAGTGAGGGTTTGCTACATTACATGAATGGTGAGGTAACAATGTTCGACGAAGAAAGTGGCTTACCGGCAAATAGTATTTCGCTGCGCGCATCGTATTGGGACAAGGAGACTGGTTTGTGGATAGGAACAACAAAAGGCTTGGCTCACGCTCGAGGTATCTTCAAAAGTCGGCAAAGTCGTCGTCCGTTACTCATGGGAGTGCGTGTGAATGGGCAAAGCATACCTG
>JANWZB010000096.1 GCA_025055035.1 Candidatus Kapaibacterium sp. | reverse complement strand
GCCTCCCCAGCGAACCGGTAGGCTTTGTTTTACTGTCAAGTTGGTCTTGAATAGCTAATCGCAGAGAAGAATCAGGCAGTGGTTCAGGTATTGTGAAATCGCTTAAGTGCATAGTATCGTTGTAGCATAATTATTCATTATTCAAGTATACATTTGCACATGCGTCGTCTAGCCTGAACAACGCAGCATAGATACGGTGCAGAGTTGATACTAGCATACAGTAAATAGAAAACTACGAATTTTTTATAAATTAGTGAGTTGTAGTAACACAACAATACTGCACCAGTATTGTATGTTGGCATTGCAGGATCGCACTTGCTGTTTAGTGAGTACGTGGTCTAAAAGTTGTGATGTGGATGTAGTTGGAGCTTTTGGATGATATGGATTGAACTTGGCGGGGCGCTAGCGGGTCTTTTATCGGTATGGCTGACTATACAGAGTAATATTTGGTGCTGGGTTTGGGGCACAGTAAGTGTTCTACTGTATGCCACTGTGTTTTTTCATGAACGCTTGTATGCAGACATGGGCTTGCAGTTTGTGTTTCTTGCTATAAATATCATGGGGCTATATGAGTGGAAGTATGGTGCGGTACACCGCAAACCACGCGTCATTGCAAGAGTTTCACCTCGCGTCGCACTTTTTGTGGGGATAGTAACAGCTTGTTGTGCTCTAAGCTTGATAGTATTGCTGAAGACACAAACTGACGCCGTGCTACCTGAACTAGATGCTATTCTCACAAGCTGCAGTCTAGCAGCGCTGTGGATGCAAGCAAAGAAATACCGCGAGCACTGGATTGTGTGGTTTGTTGCTGATATTGCATACGTAGTAATGTTCATGAGCAGAATGCTCATTCTTACAGCAGGGCTGTATGCAATCTTCGCTGGCATGGCAATCATTGGCTACAAAGAGTGGAAAGTACAAGGAAATACGTAAGGCTATTGCAAACTGCTAGCTAGATGCTAGCTAGACTAGCTAGTGGCTGCTCCTTAGTGTTATATCGTATTTGTGTTATATCGTATTTTTTAGTGAGCTCAATATGAAAACATACATGTGTAGAAAAATAGTCTTGATGAATGCTATAGGCATAGCAATAGCAGCTCTCGTGATTGGTGTAGAGCCAATACGAGCGCAGGCGCAACGATCAAAACCGGCATCGATTAAGTCAGCACCAAGTAAACCTAGCAACGAGATCAAAGCTACTGTACCACAAAAAGCTCAACAGCCCCAACAGGCATACCCAACCAATCTAAAAGCTGATAGTACTGCTTCTATACCCTCGCCAGCACGCATAGCAGAGCCTGTGCCATCGCATGGTAATCTATCAAGTGTGTCCTCGATGCCCCTGCTGCCGCGTTCACCAAAGCGACCAAGCACACCATGGAAGTTTACAAGCGAAGAGCGCGCACTGTTTACAACGACAGGCTCTCTTTGGGGTACTGTTCTCATACCAACGAATGCTTCAACAACAGCATCGGTGCCTCTGCTAATCATTGTGAATACGAGTACTGTATATGACCGTAATGGTATTTCAGAGCATCGCCGTGATTCAAGCAATGATGCTCGATACTTAGCAGAAGCCCTAGCAGCTGAGGGAATTGCAGTGTTCCGGTACGACACGCGTGCAGTAGGCAGAAGCATAGGAGCGTTTGTCAGCGAGTGGTACCATGATTTCGACCGCACAATAAGTGATATTTGTGGCTGGATAGATTCTCTGCGAGCAGACAAGCGCTTTAGCACGATAACAATTATGGGGTTCAGTCGCCCTAATGACTTTGGGCGCGAAGCAAGTCTTGCAGGAATTATTGCCGCATGGAAGAAGCAAGTTGATGGGCTGATTCTCGTTGCCCCTGAATCGCGTAGGTGGTTGCAGTATATTCGGCAGCAGGCATTTCGTGTGTATCCCGAACATACTGCTCGTGTTGTAGATTCTGTGGCTGCTCTCTTAGAGCAAGGTGTTCGACCCCAGCTTTCTAATAAAAGTGGTATTGTGTACGACCTTATGCGTCCTTCCTTGCAGCAGTATGTTCTTTCGCTCAATAAGTACAATCCTGTGGAGGAAATAGCTAAGCTCAGAATACCAATTATTGTCCTGCACGGAACGCTCGACTTCTCAATCAGCGATGAACACGCAAAAGCGTTAGTTGCAGCAAATCCACGCGCAACGTACTATGCAATGCACAATATGGGTATGAACTTAAAGAATGCAACACAAGAAGCATCCGTAGCATGGAGCGAGCGAAGTAAAATACCCGTGATGCCAAAGCTTGTCGATTTACTGGCGAACTTCATTTATAGCGTTGGACAGCAGCCATAGGGATACGGTTAGTATTCGGTGCGTATCAAGCTTTCAGGCGTTGTAATCTGCTGGATATTCTCACCCTGATGCTGATAATACGTCTCAAGAGCGCGAGCATTGCGCTGAAGACCAGCAAGCTTCGTACGTTTGACGGGACTTTTACGAAAGCGATCCGAAAACTCTTTTTGTGTCATAGCCCGAACAGTATCAAGACCAAGAGAAGTTTCCCCGTTTCGTGGTTCAAAACGTTGCTCGGTTGTAGGCTTCTGAAAGCGATTCCATGGGCATACGTCTTGGCATGTATCGCACCCAAAAATCCATGAATCAAGCTGTGTAGCAATGTCCGAGGGAATGTCGTGATGTGGCTTAGCTTCAATTGTCCAGTATGCAATGCATCGTCGGGCGTCAACAACATATGGTTGAGCAATAGCTTGGGTAGGGCAAGCCTCGAGGCATGCTGTGCACGTTCCACAGTAATCACCTATAGGTCGGTCGTACAATAATTCGGCTGTCGTGAGGACAATACCAAGAAAAAACCATGAACCAATCTCACGTGAAATGATATTACTGTGTTTCCCTTGCCAGCCAAGGCCAGCGCGTACAGCCCACTGTTTTTCGAGGATAGCTCCTGTGTCGGTGTAGATTTTTGTTTCAGCGGTAGGAAAACAGTCTTTCACTGCTTGGGCGAGGCGCTCTAACTTCGGCGGTATAACATCGTGATAATCATCACCCCAAGCATAGCGAGAAATCTTGCCAAGCTTATCCGAAGTGCTATGTTGATGGGGGGTAAAGTAGTTGTGTCCAACAACAATCACAGAGCGAGTGCTTGGTAGGATGTGGCGTACATCGTGGCGCTTATCAATATTGCGCTCCATATAGCCTAGTTCTGCATGAAAGCCTCTACGTAGCCACTCACTGTAGCTTGCTATCTCATTGTCGAGGGGTTCCGCTTTGGCTATGCCAACAAGTGAGAATCCAAGATTCAACGCAGTACGCTTAATGTGCTGCGTGCAAGATTCAAGAGATAGCGTAGGCATCGTCTGAGGCATACATTCTGGGCTTAAAAATTACCATACCCATGCTGGCTCGTGAGTCTGCGGCTTTTCGAGATATACCCAGCCGTTGGATTCAAAAACTTCGTACACGTGCAATCGTGAATGGCTTGATGCGACGTTCTGTCCTGTACGTAGCGAGTATTCCCATCCGTGCATTGGGCATGTAATGCTACATGCTTCTGTGTTCACAAATCCTTTGTGTAAAAGCGGCATATGATTATGTGGGCAAATGTTCGAAACTGCATAGAGCGCATCATCGACGCGAAATACAGCAATTTGCGAATATTCGTTGAACTCCACGCATATCCCTTGTTTCTGGACAAGGTCTGACGACTTACACACACGCACGAACGCTTTACCATGTTGCTCGCACTGCGGGAAATCGTCGTTCGGGTAAATAGTCATATAGAAAGTTCTGTGTGGACTAAGTACTGAGTAGATAGTGTAGCGTATGTCGTATACTAAATTATCTGGAATTTTGCTGCTATACAACACGTTTTGATGTCTGTCTTTGAAGCATTGCTCGTCTCATTACGACTAGGGGTGTCTACTGTTGGTATTCTGCTAGTATGCGGTATTCCAGTTGCCTACTATCTAGCGTACTCATCGCATCGCTTCAAGCCGCTGTGGGAAATTGTTGTTACAATACCTATTGTGCTGCCGCCTACGGTGATAGGGTTCTACTGGCTGTACGTGTTTGGTCGAGCAAGCGCTCTTGGTATCTGGCTACACAATACATTATCTGTAGATTTAGTATTTAGCTTTGCAGGTGTCGCACTTGGTTCATCGCTCTACTGTTTGCCTTTTATGGTGCAGCCACTCAAAGCAGGATTTGAAGCTGTTTCGAAAGAACTTTTAGACAGTGCAGTGCTAGAAGGTGCGTCAAGCCTGCAAATTCTTTGGTATATCATGCTTCCTCTTGCTCGTAAGCACTTGCTCGCCGGATGTACACTAGTATTTGTGCATGCTCTGGGTGAATTTGGCGTTGTGATGATGATTGGTGGAAATATTGATGGGGAAACGAGGACCCTATCTATTGCATTGTATGATGCTGTTCAGGCGCTAGAATTTCAGTATGCTCATACAATAGCACTGCTTCTCGTTGTTCTTGTTATCGTATGCTTAGTACCTATGTTCTGGTACTTTCGGGAAAGATACGAGAAATAATTGTTTATTCCCGTCTTGATGCCTGAGTGTAGTAGTGGCAAAAGTATTCCCAATCGCATTGCGTATCAATGTCCAGAACTGTGCCCTCATCGTCAGTTTCAAGAAGAATGATGCTATCAGTGTAATCGCGCAGAATGTGGCGTGCTCCAATATCACCATGCAACTGAAGTAACTGAGCGCGAAATGCTGTACCAACTATAATGGGGTGACCACGCTGACTTTTGTAAGCAGGAGCAACAATGCATTCTGTGCTATTACGCTGGCGCATAAATGCAGAACACAAGGCTTCGATGCTGCTTTGCCGAATATATGGCATATCAGCGAGAGCAAGCATGTACCCTAGTGAACTGTGTGATGAAGCTTCTATTGCTGCTCTTATAGATGCAGATATACCATGCTCTGGATTGCTGAGTGTGATGGTCTGTATGCCTGCAAACAAGCGTTGTGCGTGATGCTGAAGGTATTGTATTTCGGCACCCAACACTAGAAGAATGTCGTTCCAGGACACTGTTGCATAACACTGTAGCGTTGCTTCAAGCAGTGATGTGTCGTACTCTGGAATACGCAAACTCAGTTTGTGATGTCCATTCTGTTCTTTCATACGAGATGATGAACCTGCCCCAAGAATGATAAGGCTTATGGGAATAATACCCGATACAGAGCGGCTATAGTTCGTATTGCTTTCGATAGACATAGCATGTACGCAAGTGAGATTACATATAAAGAGGTAACCGTGATAAGTACTAGGTAAGCAAGCTACAACTTTGTTCTATACCAATGCCAAAGATTATGCAAAAATTCGTAATTTTGAAGCTTGCTATGTTATTCACTACGACAGATTCTGTTAAACGTTTACCGTATCAACTTGAATCTATGAAGCACTTGGATAATCGGTGTCGCATAAGTATAGTAGTTGCTGTGACAGTCTGGGGCATACTCTGCCAAACGCTCGTATTAGTTGCTGGAGAGCTAAAGCTACAGCCAGCGCAGCCGCGCGTAGGCGATCGCATAATGTTTATTTATAGACCAGACTCATTGTGGGCACAATCTACTGCTATCTATGCAATTTTATATCGCTTTGAGGAAAATTCTAGCGAGCCTTATGCAGACTATGTACGCTTAAGCCGACGCGGAGACGGCATGTGGTATGGTGAGTTGCCCGTCATGCAAAGTGATGTGTTCTATTTAGTGCGGCTGTTTAATGGGGTTCGATATGACGATAATCAAGGAGACTACTGGGAAGCACGTGTAACGCTGGACGGAGCGAAACCGCAGCGCGGGGCGTGGCTGCGTCAAGGACTATCGCTGCTGGGAGGATTACCAGCAGACATAAGCCGCAATGTAGATTTCTCAAGAGCGCTAGCGTGTATGCGCGAGGAGCTTAAACTATACCCAACAAATCTTTCGGCAAGCGTTGCAGAAATAGGGTTGAGTTATGATTTGTCGGAAATCTCGGAAGAAGAATATCGCCAGCGTTTGCAGCGCATTGTTTCTGCTCCATTCGATACAACACGAGAGAACGACACCCGTGCAATTATTCGAGCACTCAATACGCTTGGTCTTGCTGATAAAGCAAAGGCGCTCGAAGAAGATTTTAAAAAGCGTTTCCCAAAAAGTAAGCTTGCTGAGGAAAGTGCTCTACAAGACCTTCAGGTACAAACGCTGCCCGGCTCTTTTGTTGCAAAGGTAGTACGGTATGTACAGAATTTCCCGGATTCGCCGAATGCGCCTATCATACAAGCAGCGGCTATGGGAGCGTTTGCACAGACATACCAGCTAAAAGATGCTGCTCGCTGGCTTGATACCCTCAAAAATCAAACGCCTATTGCATATAACGAGCTTGCAAAATATTGGTGCCGAACGGACACAAGCCAGAATAGAGGGTTGGAGTATGCAAAGAAAGCACTTGAGCTAGCAAAGCGCTTGCCCTTGTATAAGCGTCCTACGCACATCAGTGATATTGAATGGAGCTTGAGTACAAGTGCAACATTAGGAGATATCTACAACACTATTGGTGCGATTTATACGGAACTCCAGCAGCCAGATAGTGCATTTGCTATGATATCCGCTGGGCTTGAAGCGACAAAAGGCGATATGCCTGCTCCTGCATATGTGCAGCTCACAGCATATCTGCTAGAACGGAAACAGTTCGACGAAGCCTATAGAATGGCATCAAAAGGCATTATTGCAACAGGCGGTGATGACGTTCTTCTGAAATGGCATCGTCGAGCATTCGATTCAACACTCACAGATAAGAAGGATACAGCACAATATCCTGAGCTTCTGAAGGCACTGAGAGACTCGGCTGCTTTGGTAAAAGCAGATAGACAAATACGTCAACGCCTTGACAGACCAATGATTGATGGCACAATATTTACCGCAGATAGAACACCCGTAGAGCTCTCGTCGTTTAAGGGAATACCAACGCTTCTTGTATTTTGGGCATCATGGGCAGAACCATGTATCAAGTCTATGCCATTTCTCAATATTCTATATCAGCGCTACACGCAAAGTGGCTTCGCAAGAATTGTGGTTATTGATGCGTGGGAAGAAAAGGGTAAAGACCAGTTTACAATCGTTCGCGATTACATGGAACGCAATAAAGGGCTATACTTCAAACTTTATGTTGATGAAAACAACACTATGGCACGACGATATGGGGTAACAGGCTTACCAATGCGCATTTACTTAGATAAGTATGGGCGCATTCAGTACAAGGGAAGTGGCTTCACTGATGGCTTAAAGCTGGTAGAAGAGATCGAAACAACACTTCAGCTTCTTATTAGTGATAGGTTCTATCAGACTCTGTAGCACCTCCTGTACACACGAGCATTTATCGCTTGAGAGGATTCTTATCCGCTTTTACGTTACCTTGCAAATGTATACCATGAAATCCTATCTTGTTCCAATACTCCGTAATGCTGTTATTGCATTTTGCAAAACATCAAACATTGAAGCCATACCAGAGGTTAGTATAGAAACTCCACGCAATCCTGAGCACGGCGATGTATCAACAACCGTTGCGATGGTTCTTGCAAAGTCTATGCGCAAGAATCCTCGCGACATTGCATATGAGCTGGTGGAGATGATGCGAAGTATGATTGACATAGATGTGATTACCGATATTTCAGTAGCAGGTGCGGGGTTTATCAATATACGCTTTGCCAAGCATATCTATGGCGAGCGTCTGCGCGAGGCTTTACATGCTGGTGCAGCGTGGGGTAGAAACACTACTGGTCATGAACGCCGAGTTAATGTGGAGTATGTGAGCGCGAATCCCACAGGGCTATTGCATGTTGGGCATGGCAGAAATGCTGCTATCGGCGATACAATTGCCAATATCTTGGAGTGGAATGGGTATGCTGTAACACGAGAGTACTACTTTAATAACGCCGGTAGCCAGATGGCAAATCTTGGTCGGTCTGTCTATATGCGCTACTTGCAGCTATGGGATTCTTCTATTGAGTTTGGGAAGGATGAGCCGGGCTTGTATCACGGTGATTACGTCAAAGATATTGCACGTGTTGTTGCCGAGCGCTACGCTGATACGCTTAAAGAGCCAACAGAAGAGAACCTGAGAATATGCCGTAAAATAGGCGAGGAATGGTGCTTTGAGGCAATTCGTAAAACAATGCAAGCAATGAACATCCGGCACGATGTATACTTTAACGAAGATTCGCTATATACTGAGGGGAAAATTGAAGAAGTGATTGCGCTGCTTCGCTCACGCGGACTTGTCTATGAAAAGGACGGTGCTCTCTGGCTTGCACTATCAAGAATGGGGCTCAGCGACGATCGCGTTATTGTGAAGTCTTCTGGTGAGCCAACATATCGCTTACCTGATATTGCCTATCATTACGACAAGTTAGTTCGGCGGAAGTTTGATATGGTGGTTGATGTGTTTGGTGCAGACCATATTGCAACAATTCCTGATGTGATAGCGGCTGTTGAAGCGCTTGGTGCCGACAGATCCAAAATCCGCGTGGTCATTCATCAGTTTGTTACACTGATGAAGGACGGAGAACAGGTGAAAATGTCCAAACGCACAGGAAAAAACTACACGCTAGACGATCTGCTGCAGGAATTTGGTGCCGATGTAACGCGTTTTTTCTTCCTTATGCGTGGAGTTTCAACACATTTAGAGTTCGATTTAAATCTTGCTGCCGAGCAATCCGAGAAAAATCCTGTATTCTACTTGCAATATGCTCATGCTCGTATTGCTTCGATTCTCCGTACCGCAGAAGAGCGTGGGGTGCATATACAAGAACACGCAGAGACAACGCTTCTTACACATCCAACAGAAATTGACCTTATCAAGTGTATCTTGCGTTTTCCTGAAGTTGTGGAACGTGCTGCAGAGCTGCTTGAGCCGCAAGGAATAGCAGAGTTTTTGCGAGAGCTTGCTGCGGTTTTTCACAAGTTTTATCATGATTGCCGCATACTAGGTGAGGAAGAAAAGCTTATGCAAGCGCGATTTGGCCTTGTAAAAGCAGCAAAGCAAGTTCTCAACAACGGCTTAAGAATTCTAGGGATTACGGCGCCTGAGAAGATGTAGTAGGTACTATAAGGTGTGGTAGAGTACGGAGTTTTCAGAAAGAAGCGTGGAAGCAGCATCACAATGCACAGGCTGCAACTTGTCTGTGCATAACGGTAGCTCGACAATAAACGATGCACCATGACCATAATCCGATTCACACCAGATAGTACCATGAAGTGCTTCGACGAGCCGTTTGACAATAGACAGCCCTAGACCTGTAGAACTTTCGCCTCCAGTAGGCTGGGCAGACAAACGGACAAACTTTCCAAATAGCTTTGGCATATCTTCTGATGAGATTCCCGGTCCTTCATCTTGTACCGTCAGGCGAACAGTATTATCTCGCCGTATAAGGCGGAAGTAGATGTTGCTCTTTGGTGGAGAGTATTTAATAGCATTTGAGCCAAGATTTTCGATAATGCTCTGCAGAGCAAGAGGGTCGGCGAGTACGCGAAGGGCTGTCGTTTCTAAAGCAAACTCATTGATAAGAGCAATGTCTTTGCGATTGGCTATTGCGCGCAAATCTGCGACGACAGTCTCTACAGCATAAGCAATTGGAATTGCTGTTAGTTGCATTTGCATAGTTCCAGTTTCGATAGCGTTGATATCAAGAAGCTGGGAGATAATGCGGCTCATGCGCAGTGCTGTAGCCTCAATCTGCTCTGCTTTGCTTGCAATTTCCTGTGTACTCATGCGGTGAGCGTAGCGTTTGAGAGCACCTGCCTGCATAGTAATTTGTGCAAGAGGATTTTTCATGTCGTGCGCTGCAATGCCTAAAAGCTCGTTTTTTTCGATATTCAGCTGTTGCAGTGCTGTGTTGCGAGAGGCTAGTTCTTCGGCTATGTTTTGTAGTTCAGCAAGATTTCGCGCTTTTGCAAATGCAGCAATTACATGCTCCCGATAGCGCTTGCAACGTTCGATTTCGGCAAGACTGAAAGCATTGGGAGTAGAAAAATTGTCGAAGAATAGAATGCCCTCCATAACGCCATCAATCGGAATAGTGATGAGAAGAGCTGAAAGCGGTGGTGCGATGGTGAATTTTTGTCCTTCTGGCGTGTGAGAAGGAAACTCATTGACAACGTAGACGCCACCTTCTAATCCGTAGGTGCTTATGTAACGGCGATGCATCTCTTCTTCGCTGAGAGTAATATGACGGAAATCATCGGGATTATACCCCTGAAATGCAATGAAGCGGTAACAACGTGTAGTGTGGTCTAATGCTAATACAGAGCTTCGCTCAGCCGATGGTACAAGCAGATGACCCTGTTTAAGGAGGATATCGAGAAGCCGGAAAAAATCAGATTCCCGATTAATGGTCTTAACGATAGTATCGAGAGTCTCTAGCTCGTGAAGCTGAGTCTGAATATCTGTGTTTAGTCGCTCTAAGCGAAGATTGTATTCAACAAGTTCAGAGTTAGTGAGCTCGATTTCTGTGGCTTGGTCTTCTAGGATGCGCTGTTGCCGTGCGATTTCTGTGTTTGCTTCTATGAGGGCTCGATTGTGCTGTTGTAGCTGAGCGTTAAGTACTTTGTATGCTTTCCAGCGATAAGCAAGAATGGTAACAAGTACAATAACACAAACACTGCCTATGATAACAGTGCTGTAAGGAAGCACAACATAAGATTGAGACTGGTAGTGAGAAGATGCGGATGTGGTGTGTTGGGCAAATGTCGTAAGTCTTGCATAGATCAGCGTGCCACAAACGATAAGTGTCAGGCGATACAGAAGTGTGTGTCTGGGTAGTGTGGAAGGCACATCGTTGATAATGCGCCATGCTGTTGCTGTGTCTGGTGGTGATTTCCGCATGATACCAAGCCTTGTGTTAATGCTCAATAACGTGTACTAAAAATACGTAAGGATACTACAATCAGCAAGTAAGGATACGTATGTAGTGAGAATTTTATCTTTATCCACTATCAACCTACACTCAGAAACATTCATACAGCTCTATACACCCTAGAATCAGATGTCAAAAGATGCTAATCAGAGATTTTCTTGTTGTGCGTATAGCTATGTTCTTGTTAGTTTGGTGTCTGTGTATAGCGGTGGTGGTCTGCAACGCGGAACGATCGATTTGCGTTGTCTTGGTGTTCCCGGTATGTAATGTAAACACGTAGTAGGCGTATGCTCAATATTCTCTTTGAAAACATCGAGGTGTATAGTCCTGCAGATAATGTTCATGGGCGACGAAACATATGGATACGAGGCGATACGATAGCAGCCTGTACAAGTGCTCGTGTTGAAGCAGAAGAAACAACAGAACGCGTAGATGCACGGGAGCTAGCGGCGTTTCCCGGACTATTTGACATGCATGTAAACTTTCGAGAGCCGGGA
>JANWZB010000095.1 GCA_025055035.1 Candidatus Kapaibacterium sp. | reverse complement strand
GGGGTTCCATTAATCTCGAATACAAGCTCGTCGTTTGGGGCAATATAGAGTATCCAAACATCATTGGCATCGGTATTCGGTCCCCAAAGACCAGCAATAAATTGTCGGAGGTTGAGTGCACGTTCTACAAGGATCCATGCCTCAAAGGTGAGTGCGGTTGTGATGGAACGTTGTGCCGGTGTTTGTTGGATGTCAACGTAGGATGTTGCACTAGCAGAAAATGTAAGAACATTGCCTAAACAGCTTCGGAGTGTATCACAGCGTGTTTGAGAGTAAGCGTGGAGTGAGAGAAGAGCGCAAAGAGTAAGAGAAGAAAGCGCGTAGGAAAAAGCGTGCACGGTGAAGGAGTGTTATAGTGGTACAAAACAGAAACAGCATCAAAGCTACGGTAATTTCCTGAAATTTTCTGTGGTATGCAAGATCTGGCAGGAGCTATAAAACGGCGCCAGCGCTAGTAGTATGTGTGTACCAACGCTGGCGTTGCGATGCGGTGTATGGTGTTCGCGCGTGTGGTGGTGTGTATATGTAGAATATCGAAGAAAGGTGAGTAGATGCTGTCTAGCTATTGTATAAGTCTTGGAGTCGTTTGCGTAGGTGCAGTACAGCATAGCGCTTGCGCGCTAGGAGTGTGTTGATATTGGTGCCGGTTTCATCAGCAATTTCGCGGAACGATACACCTTCGAACTCGTTCTTAACGAATACTTCACGTTGCTCGAGCGGGAGTTCATCCAAGCCATGCATGACAGCTTGCCAGATTGACTCACGCATCAGCGCTGTTTCGGGGCTAGCAGTCAAATCACTTAACAGCGCTTCGAAGTTCTCATTTGTTGTGTCTTCTACCTGCGGTAGCTGCATATCGCTGAACGTTTCCGCACGCTTTTTGCGGTATGAGTCAATAATGCGATTGCGTACCGATGTAAATACCCACGATGCAATGTTCTCAATCGGCTTCGACACATTGTGCGAAGCTGCCAATACGTTAGCGAACACGTCCTGCAAAATATCCTCTGCTTCTTCTGCCGACCGAACGCGCTGGCGGATAAAGCCGAGGAATTTCTTGCGATCGGTACGGAAAAGATGCTCTATTTGCATGGCTAAATCCATGAGCTATCTCCCGAAAATAGTTGTAGAAATCCTGTCTGGCATGGTATAGTACCAAAGAGTTGTTATATACGCCTAAACAAGTCGGATATGCTTGCAAGTTCCCGAAAAATTGGCAAAGTTACAAAGGAAATGAAAAAATTTTTGGTGCATAAGAGATAGAATGTTGCCTTGATTTTTTCATATTGTGAAAAACATACTGTTCGTACAAAAAGTTCCCAATGGCGCAAATAATCGCAAGGTGGAAAGCATAAGAGACCGCTTCAAGCGTACTGTAATTCTTCTGCGAAGAAGCGATTGTATGTCAATCGATGAATGAGAATACAGGTAAATACGCTACTTGTACGCTACTTGTTGATGCCAGCTGAAGGCAGCATTGCAGGCGACGGCGCTTCTGATGCTGGCTTATTTTCAGCATATATACGAACTTCAAGAAGCTTATACTGAGGGTCTTGGCTATCGGTCTTAATAAGAAGCTGTCCATAAAACGAACCGGGCTGTTGCGGACCAACAGCTTTGATAGGTAGGTCAATTTCTGAATGAGCAGGTACAGTAACGGGAGGCTTCTTTGGCACAGTCAAGCCATTGTTGCCAGTAAATTCAAGCAACTTCACTGGGGCTGAGCTGTTGTTGCGTACTTTCACTGTGCCACTAACTTCTCTTCCGACGTACATCGGATAAAGAGAAACAAACTGGTCGGCTTGTACAAGTCGGAGAATATTTGCCTTGAGGAATAGCACTTTGATAGAATCAGGCTGCGCATTAGTAGTTACAGTGATAGATTTGATGATTTGACCGCTAGCACTTCCGACATTGACTGAGAAACGAAGCCGTGTTGTTTCACCGGGCTTTAAGTTTGTCTGGTCGAGGGCATCACTCGTGCAGCCGCAAGCTGGGCGTGTGCTGTAGATAACCAGTTCTTTATCACCAACGTTCTTAAGTTCTACTTGCCCAGTCAATGGCTTGGAGACATCAGAAATAGTTCCCCAGTCATACGTGTCGCCACCGATAATTTCAAGTTTTGGTTGTGCCGAAAGTGCAGTTGTCCATAACAACAGAGAGGCAGTCAAAGAATACGCAAAGGCTTTCATGGTGTAGCTCTTGAATGAAGTGATACAAACGTTGTAGAAGTATTGCGGATGTTGCTTCTAGTATAGATACTGTGCGTACAGATTTGCCCTAAGAATGATAGACGATAATTATATAGGAATGTTGCAGTAGTTATCGCGGTGTTTGCACAGTGATGCTAACTGCGCGGCAGTAGTATCGTCCTTCAGGCAAGTTGTTATCGAAGGCGAGAGCTGATGCTCCTACACCGCGTACAGTCTCGAATTGTATGGTAGGATTGATTCGCTTCATAAATTCGTAGACGCCGCGTGCGCGAGATTCCGAAAGTTCTTGATTATATCGTGCTTCGCCGAGTCGGTCTGTCGAGCCAATAATCCTTACACGCGAATTAGGCTGAATAGCTTCTTTCACAAAACGATGCATTATCGTGCGGTTAGCATCTGCCATATCGTCACGGTCAAAGTCAAATACAATCAAATTCAGTCGGCTCAGCTCATACTGGTTCTGCGCTATGGTAATAGCAGAACGCGTCTGCGATGATAAGCGTTTCCCATCCTTTGTGAAAACGTTCAAGGTGTACACGACAGAGTCTGTAAGATGAATATGCCATTGAGAACTCGATGGAGGAACGCTTGTGAGGCGAAAGCTCACGCGCTCTGGGAGGGGTTGTGTATTAGATACAGATGCAAGAGTATCATTGAGTATGTGCATTGTAGCGTTATAGCGTTGTATGTCGGCGTAGTTGTGTGCAGTGATTGTCAATGTTCGTTCTGTGTGCAACGACGTATACTCCATAAAGCGATAGTGAACGACGGGGCGCAGAATATCAGGGTCACTAGAGCTTAGTTCCACACGCCGATTTTCTTCGTTTCCTTCGCTGTAACGGCCACTTGATGCAAGCTGAGGAGTATCGCGTGTTGCAAGTTTAATGCGGTGGCTTGCTATCCCCCAGTACCGTGTCAGAAACCCTGCAACAGCCTTTGCACGTTGTAGCGCAAGCACTTGGCGGCTATCAATGTTTGACCACTCTTTTCCATCCGTTGTTCCTGTAATCGTTAGAGTGCTATGAGGCTTTTGACGCATACGCTGACCAACAATATGCAGCATGTGATAGTATATTGCAAGGGTTTCTTTGGGTAGATGTTGCTCAGTGAAGCTGTCGTGTGATGCAAGATAAGGAGTATAGCGATCTCGTAGCACAGTGCTAGCAGAGTCGAAGAAAATATAGGGAAGCAGAGGAAACGTCTGCGTAACAACAGTTTCTTGCAGCAATACAGGTTCTCCTGTAAGCGAGAATGTAGGGATTGATGCGAAACTGCGATTCTGCTCCACTGCAATAGGAGCAACGTTTGATTCGGAAGATGCCGTGTCTGTGGAGCGAAAGCGCCAACGCAGAGTTGCAGCACCTTGTATAGCATGGGTACGCCAGTCAATATCGTCTCGTGTGCTGCTAAGGCCATGCCGATACGACGCTTCGGCACCGAGAAGAAAATGTTCACCAAAAGGAAACTCAGCCCCTAGAGCAACGGTGATACCAATGTTCCAGCGTGCAAGCACCGCTGTTTCACGTGTAGTTGTCCGTACAGATGTATATGTATCGGGGAAAACGGTGTTCCGAGTAAGAAGCATTTCTTGCTCATATGCTGGAAGTCTAAGAGTTGGAGCAAGTGTGGCATCGCTACTAAGACGAATCGAGAGTGGTACACTGTACAGTGGCTGAAATCGTAACCCAACATCAAGAGCAACGAAGTCTGGTATTGTGCTATATGTAAAGCGTCGTTGGAGTGTCTCGTAACCGTCGAGACCATTAAAGCGCTCAAATTTGCTCACAACGGTTATTAGCGCAAATGGTTTGCGTGCTCCTAAGAGGCGTGCACCAACATCAATACGCTCTGGTATCAGGGCATAGTCCAGAGAGAGACCGCCCCAGAAACCACTAGCCATGCCGTATTCATAGGAACAGCATGCGGGCGAACCCCATACTATCGGTAGAGCCGCGTAATGCTGTAGCCATGCTGCTCCTGCAAGGACACCAAGTCGCCATTCGCGATTCTGTGATGGAGATTGAACGAATTGTGCATGTGCTACAGAAGAGCGCTCTAGCAGAATAGCACAGAAAAGACCAACAATACGTGAGAACCACGCAATCGTAGAGATAACACAGTAGGCACAAGCGATCTGGCTTGTGAAGCTACACGGTCGAGCTATGTATACGAGAACAGTTTTCATGTGGAAACTGTAGAGGGACAGGCGCGGTGCGTCGAAATACAAGGATCATACATGAAGAGCATATGTCTGCAGAGCGCAAGCAGTACCAACGCGCTATTCATCTGTCGTGCACAACGCCAGGCGTTCTAAAGGAATTGATGCCAAGAGCTCTTCGGAAAAGAGCGTTCCTCGGCCAAGCAAACCGTCGGGGTCGAGTGTGCGCTTCATTGCTGCAAACTGTATTACTGCCTCTGTGCCATACATATTCTGAAGATACGCTCGCTTAATTTTTCCAACACCATGCTCTGCAGATATCGTTCCTCCAAGCTCTAATGCCTTCAGAACACAGCGATGATAAACAGCTTTGGCACGCTCAAACTCTTCAGGCGAAGACGTAAAGATATTCGCGTGAACATGACTGTTGCCAATGTGGCCAAAAATGATATAGGTAAGTTGTGCTGCTGTAAATTCCTCGATGTAGAAGTCATACAACTGGCGGAACTTGCTGTCGGGAACAGCCATATCTGTACCGATTTTGCGCTGATTGAGCTCACGAATGCGTTCGTAGGCTTTTGCTGGTATAGCGTGGCGGAAGGCTCGAAGTTCTTGTTGTGCTTTTTCAGTAATGGCAAACCATGCATCATCGCCGAGAGCAGTGTGAGTACTAATAAGCTCATACCAACGCTCCAAGAGCTGCTCTTCTGTTGCGTCCGATACTTCCTGTTCAAACCACACTGCTGCAACTGCTGTTGAAGGAATCGAAGAATACTCACTGCGCACGAAGTTCAGAGCATGATAGTCGAAATATTCGAGAGCACGGGCATCAATTCCCAAACCGGAAGGCTGGGCGCGAGTTGCAAACGATGCTGCGCGAGCAGCCTCTACAAAATCCATCACACCATCGAAACTATCAAAAAAGATAACACCCGCAATAATGCGTTCCGGCTGAGGTATAAGCCGTACTTCAATTTCTGCAATTGCGCCTAGTGTACCCTCTGAGCCAATAAATAGGTCTATAGCATCCATGTTTGGCTTGACGAAATATCCTGCAACATGCTTTGTATCAGGCATAGTAATAGCAGGAAGTTTCAGTGTGTAGGTTGTACCGCTGGTACTGGTGAGCGATAGGGTATTCCCGTGTGCATATGTTTCTCCGCGTCGTAGTACAAGCTCATCGCCATTGGTTAAGAATACACGCAAGCGTTCGACAAATGCACGTGTTGCGCCATACTTAAAGGTACGTGCACCCGAAGAATTACAAGCAACTGTGCCACCCATAGCAGCAGAGCGTTCGGTAGGATCGGGGGGATACAGTAGTCCATGCTCCTCAACAGCGACTTGAAAATCTCGAAGGCGAACGCCCGGCTCGACTACTGCACGCTGTGTATTTGGGTCAATAGATACAATGCGCGTCAGACGTTCTGTAGAAATCACAGCACCACCGCATGGTACTCGTGCTCCTGTCAAGCCTGTTCCAGCGCCTGCAAGGGTCATAGGTATCTTTTTGTGTGTGCATTCTATAAGCGCTTCACGGAGCTCTGCTTGTGTTTCGGGAATGAGTATAATATCAGCACTGCCGCCCGGCATATTCGATGCGTCGGACAAGTATGACTGTAAAGTGTCTTGGTCAGTTTTAATGAGCATAGTGTAGAGATGCAACGAAGAGAAGCAATAGCATGAAAGTATGTAAACCTACAAGTTTTTTGAACAATGTACAAGCTTGATTGCTAAATGCGCGAGGAAAAATGGTGTGTACAATAACCGCTTACTCAGGAGTATCGTTGTTCTGAGCATTGCTACACTGCAGATACAAGTCAATTGGCTTTTATAGAGTTCAAGGAATTAGTAGTATCTTGTACCGCGTAGGAAAGAATTGTGTGGTCTTTTGTGAGAAGTGTAGTATGGAATTGTTCAAGAGTAAGACAACACTGCTGCATGTTCTTGCTTCTGATAGGCAAATACGCGTAGCAAGGATTGTATGCCAGTACCTTCTGTTGTATTGCTGTATTGATACAGTTGTGCACAAAGGAACTCTCTGTGCACAGGCTGTGCTTCAGATGGAGGCGCAAGCAGATTCCGTACGACGCATTGTACAGAATGAGCGCAAGGATACAGCGTATATCCATGCCCTCAACGC
The DNA here is from genome assembly GCA_025055035.1 of Candidatus Kapaibacterium sp. Taxonomy (GTDB): domain Bacteria; phylum Bacteroidota; class Ignavibacteria; order Kapaibacteriales; family UBA4661; genus PH2015. Next base: position 4,933 of record JANWZB010000095.1, on the reverse strand, counting down.
TCTTGGGTATTACATGTGCCGCATAACAGCGCAATATGATTCAGCATTGACGCTGGCAAAAAAAGCGCAAATGTTCTCGGCAGAATTGAATTATGCACGCGGCGAAGCTGCCGCATATAACGTGATGGGAAGCATTTTCCTACAACAGGGAAACCCTTCAGAAGCTTTGAAGCTCTTTCAACGCTCCCAAGAAATATACAAGCGTTTAAACGATGTTCTTGAGATCGCTCTTCTGTACAACAACACAGGTAACGCCCTTGCTGACCTTGGGAAACAAGCAGAAGCTCTGAACTATTACTTTCAAGCTCTTACCATAGCTGAACAGCATCAAGTGCGGAAACTTATGGCAAATGCTTGCAACAATATCGCTATTATTTTGCTAGAGCAGCGCAAATATGATAAAGCTCTCGAATACCACCAGCGAGCACTGAAGGAATATAAAGCTCTTGGTGATGCAAGGAGTGTAGGGATGTCATTGAATAACATTGCATCAGTGTATATCGATATGGAACGCTTCGATGATGCTCTAGCAACATACAAAGAAGCTCTGGCATTACGAGAAAAGATTCAGGATACACTGGGTGCAGCGCGGACAATGAGCAATATTGCTTTTATTTTAACGCAGCAAAAGAAGTTCTCACAGGCGCTTGCATATCATGCGCGAGCGCTAAAAACTAAAATTGCTCTTCGGGATTCTATCAGTATAGCATTTTCTCTTGAGGGTATTGCTGGAACATACCATGCTATGGGGCGATTTGATAAGGCTATCGACTACGCACTGCAATTCCTACGGCTTACTGAAAAAATTCGTTCTGCTGATAGAACTGTTCAAGCGTTGCTCCTAGTTGCGCAGTGCTATGAATCGGTGCAGGACTTCCAAACAGCATTGTCCTACTATCGTGCATCGGTACGCCTTAAGGATTCGCTGTTTACACAGGAAAACGCCAAAACTATTGCAGAGTTGCAAGAACGCTACGAAGTACGTCAGCGGCAGCAGGAGATAGAAACCTTGCAGAAGGAATCATTGCTAAAAGAGCGCGAAATTCAGTCGCAGCGCCTTGTGCTCTGGTCGCTTGGAATAGGGCTTGCACTAGCTATCATTGGAGCAGTTGTTGTTATTCGGTTGTATGTGCAAAAGCGTGCAGCAATGCAGGAGATTTTGCGACAAAAAACTCTCCTAGAAGAGCAGGCTGCAGAGATTGAACTTATCAATACGGCACTGCATGAAGCACATCAACAATCGGAAAAACTTCTCTTGAACATTCTTCCAATGCCGATAGCAGAGCGTTTAAAAGCAGGAGAGCATCCCATCGCCGATACATTGACAAGTGTAACAGTACTGTTCGCTGATATAGCAGGATTTACGATGCTCTCTGCACGAATTACTGCCGAAGAACTGGTACAAAGTTTAAATACTGTGTTCGAACAGCTTGATGCTCTGGCACAGCGGTACGGATTAGAAAAAATCAAAACAATTGGCGATGCATATATGGTTGTTGGTGGTCTGCTTGAGCGCTTCGAGGACCACTGCGAGCGTGTGGCATTGTTTGCCCTGGAGCTTCAACTAGCAATACAGAAAGAGATGATAAAAACGGTGGAAGGTGAGCCTATCCGCCTGCGGATTGGTATGCACACAGGCAAAGCAGTGGCAGGAGTAATTGGGACAAGCAAGTTTGCATATGACTTGTGGGGAGATACGGTAAATACAGCCTCGCGTATGGAATCGCATGGAGTGGTGGGAAAAATCCAATGTTCAGAAGAAGTGTATGAACTTCTCAAGGAGAAATTCACGTTCGAAGAGCGTGGTGTTATTGATGTCAAAGGCAAGGGAATGATGCGTACGTGGTTCTTGACAGGCAGAAAGGTTTCCCAAGAGGAAAACTCTTAAGTTAATCGGTGCTTGCTGGAGTATTGTTGTGCACGTTGCTGTTGGCTTGCACAAGGAAACATGCACAAAACCTAGAGCATTCTTATGCCAAGAGTGAAACGTATAGCACGTCCGGGCATGGGAAAATTGCGGATAATTGCGTAGTATTCATCAAATAGATTGTCAATGTGCAGTCGTGCGGTTATTTCTCCTATGCGAAGATTATGCAGTACATCGCAGAATGTTCCTGCAGTGAAGAATGCAGGCAGAAGTGATTCTGGTGTATTTGAAGGAAGAAAAAATCGCTCTCCAACGTACTGTGCGGTGCAGCCTACTTGTATATGTGTGTGCTCAGAGATAGGAAGACGTACAGTACAGAGTAATGATGCAAGGTGTTCTGGTGTATAGATGAGGATGCGCCCGCGTGCAAAGCTCAATAGCGTTTCGTTGGTAGTACGTTGATACGTGTAATTCAGAGTGCATGTAGCATGATTCTCCAAAGCAGCATGAAACCGTGCTTCTATGCCGTAACTTTGTGCCTCGGCAATGTTTTGTGCAGAGATAGTGAAGGGCGTAGTGGGTACAGCAAGAATCAGGTTGTGAGTGCGATGCAGAAAAATATCTACACTAGTGTTCGTGCGAAGAGTGCCGTAAATAAGCTCGCCAAAGATTGTTGTTGAACCTGCCCAGGTTGACCCAATATTCCAGCAGTGGGCACGTTCGGGTTGTAAACGGCTATTGCCAAAGTTGAAGTAGTACAATTCGTTGAATGAAGGAGGGCGAAAGTTCCAGCTCCACTCAGTGCGTAATGTCCATGTGGAATCGAGCATGTAAGCGACGCTAAGAAGTGGTGAAAGTGCTACGCCCATGTCCGAAAAGTAATCGAATCGCAGAGCAGGTGTACCCACAAGAACGTGCGTAGAGCTTTGCTCTGGGTCACTCAAGCGCCAGCGTATATCACCCTTGCCAGAGAGAGCAAAGGTAAGGCGTTCAACAAACGTACCAACGTCGCGCTGGAGCATATTCCCACGCAGCGATGAACGCTGATGCTCAAGAAGCCATTCGTGGGCAACAGACCATGCTGGCAAGCGAAGCGTTTCCTCGAAGTGCATACGGGCATTGAAGGAAAAATCATGTGCAACAAACCGTTCATCAATGCCATTGACGCCAAACTGTCGCGCTTCGGGGTCGCGGTAGTGTATAGTATTGAATTTACTCATTGCGAGTGCTGTCACTACAACTTTGTCTGTAGGTATGTAGCTTGCTTGTGCACTCAAGAGCATATCATGCTCACCAAGCCGTGCCTGTGCCATTTCAATATTTCCTTGCACAACTGCACCGGGCGTGCCGCGCTCAGAAAAGCGTGCAAGCATCCGTGTTTGCAGAGAAAAACGCTGTGATTGTATCGTTGTTGTAAGGTGAGCGCTAAGATTCTGGGCATCGGCGTTTGTGCGTTCAAGAATTATGCGCTGTCCGAAGGCATCAAAGGGGAATGGGTAATTCCCGCGGGCTGTTTGAATATCTGCTCCTGCGAGAATGCTACCACGGCTGTGAGTAAATATATCGAATGGTAGCGCTGCAGTGGCATAAGCACGAAACTCTTCAAACGAGGCTACTTCTGCTGCTGCGGATACTTCGGGCTCATAGACATGGGAGCGTATGCGCATGTTTATAGCACCGCCTATTGCGTTTCCACCAAATATTGCTGCTCCGCCTCCACGGATAACTTCGATTTCTTCGAGAAGAGATGCTGGGAACATCGAGCAGTCGAACTGACCGTTCTGCGTAGAGTTGATGCGAACGCCATCGAGTATAATTGCTGTCTGAGAGGCGGATGCACCGCGTAACGATACTGTTTTTAGCCCACCGACTCCTCCATAGTTCCGCACAAAGACTCCGGGTACAAATGTCAGTGCATCAGCCACTTGGCGTGCTCCTATGGTGCGGATAGTCGAAGCATCCAGAACAGAAGAAGGAGCAGCAATGCGCTCAGAGCCTGCTGTAACACGAGAAGACAGAACATCAACGTTCTGAACCTGCAGTGTTGCTCGGCTTGACGATAATAGGCGGGTTTGGCTACAAAGACTATGCGGCGTGGTGTGCAGTGCTGCTACGGACACAAGAGCGAAAATAAACAATGTAGACTTCATGAACACAAATCTACAATTTTTTGGCTTTTTGTAAATTTAACTGTCTATTCTCCATGTATCTCAGCGGTTTAGGTGATGAACATACTCAACCTTCAGGATATAGAGCAAGAAGCAGCATTGCGGCTTGATAGTAACGCTCTTGAGTACTATCGAGGGGGTGCAGCAGACGAGCTAACGCTGCGGAGAAATCGTAGCGATTTTGATGACATCGTGCTATACCCGCGTGTACTCCGCGATGTGTCGCATCGTAGCTTGAGGTGTACGCTACTGGGTCAGACTTTTGATATGCCGATTGGTATTGCTCCGACAGCAATGCAGTGCCTTGCACATCATGAGGGAGAAAGAGCAACAGCTCATGCAGCTGTCGCAATGAATGTTCCGATGATACTCAGCACAACATCAACGATTGCCGTAGAAGATGTTGCACAAGTTGAGGGGGTACAGTTGTGGTTTCAGGTATATGTCTATAAAGACCGTGCTACAACGCAAGAGATTGTGCAGCGTGCGGTGCATGCTGGGTGTACAGCGCTTGTGCTCACAGTTGATGCCCCATACTTGGGTAAGCGAGAGCGGGAAGCGCGGATTGGGTTTCATTTACCAGAGCATCTATGTTTACCTCATTATACACGCCTTCAAGCAGCACATGTGCCGGCACATCAGGGAGAATCAGGGCTTGTACGGCATTTCGCGCAGAATATTGATCCAGCACTAACGTGGAATGATATTCTGTGGCTTGAGAAAATCAGTGGTGTACCAGTTATTGTGAAAGGAATCATGAGAGCCGATGACGCTATACAAGCTGCTGCCTATGGAGCACGTGGAATTATCGTCTCGAATCATGGCGGTCGGCAGCTCGATACGGTGCAGTCGAGCATTAGAGCACTACCGGCAGTTGCTGATGCAGTTGGTCATTGTG
>JANWZB010000094.1 GCA_025055035.1 Candidatus Kapaibacterium sp. | reverse complement strand
AAAATGCTGCATTGTGCCTGCACCGCCAGAGGCAATCACAGGAATTCCAACTCCCTGTGCAACAGTGCGTGTAATGTCTAGCGCAAAACCAGACTTTGTTCCATCATGATCCATCGAAGTCAGTAATAGTTCTCCAGCACCCAAATTTTCTGCTTCTTGTGCCCACGTGTATGCCTCCCACGATGTAGGTTGGGTTCCAGCATTGATAAACACACGCCATGTTCCTGTTGTGCTGTCCCAGCGCACATCAATCGCCACAACAACACACTGCGATCCGAACTCTCGTGCTAGCATTGTGATAAGTGACGGTGTAGCAAGCGCTGCAGAATTGACAGATATTTTATCTGCTCCTGCCTTAAGCAGGCGTGATACGTCATCAACAGTCTTAATACCACCGCCAACAGTGAATGGAATATTGAGAACAGAAGCGACGTTGCGCACCATGTCCAAAAATGTTGTACGTCCTTCGAGTGTTGCAGTAATGTCCAGAAAAACAAGCTCATCGGCACCTTCAGCAGCATAGCGTTCTGCGAGCGCGACAGCATCCCCAGCATAGCGCAGATTCTCAAACTTGATCCCTTTGACTGTCATGCCATCTTTAACGTCTAGGCAGGGGATAATGCGTTTTGTAAGCATATAGTGATAACAGCTCTAGTTGGGTGTAACAGTGCAATGTCTTCTATGTGTAATACAATAGAGCTAGTAGTACCTGTGTGATAGTGTCGCTAGGCTTGATGATGCTCTTCGAAGAGTTCTTCAGGGTATGTAACACGCCATAGCACAAGGCCTTGTGGGGGCGCAAGTGGAATTGTATGAATGCGCCGACACTGGCACAACATACTGTGCAATGCTTCTATCGTCTGCTTTCCTCGTGCAGTGTACATAATCGCTCCAACAATTGCGCGTACCATACCATACACAAAACGGTCTGCAATAATACGAAAGCACCATGATCCTTGCTCTTGTTCGAACCACGCGGCGTGAGTAACGGTACAAATATAGCTTTCTGTCTCAGGATTATGTTTGGAGAAAGCTGTAAAGTCATGTCGCCCAATAAATACCGATGATGCGGGGTTCAGAAGCTCTGTATCAAACGGTAGACTAGGCTGCCAAGCATAATGTCGCTGAAATACAGACGTATTGCGTCTGATGGTGTAGCGATATTCGCGTTGCACAGCATCGAATCGAGCATGAAAGTGCGGTGCAACTATTCGTGCAGCACGTATACGGATGTCATCGGGCAAGAATGCATTGAATGCACGAGCAAGCCTGTGCTCTGCAACGTGGCATTCACGTGGGATATCCACATGGGCAACTTGCCCAAACCCATGAACACCTGCATCTGTACGACCTGAGCATACAACATGCACACTGCTACAAACGACACGTTCAATTGCATGTTCAATAACTTCTTGTACAGTGCGGGCATTTGGCTGACGCTGCCAGCCAGCGTAATTTGTTCCATCATATTCCAATAAAAGAGCGCAGCGTGGCATAGTACTTCTGTGTGCAACCGTAGTATCTACGCACGTATATTCTTTATACCATTGTATGTTCAAGCGGCTTTGGTGGGGCGAGTGGCAAATCTACTATAAATGCTGCTCCTTGTCCGAGTTCGCTCTCGCATGAAATTGTACCCTGCATTGCTTCTACAATCCGCTTCACAATCGATAGTCCTAAGCCTGTAGAGTGCTCGCCGCCTGTTGGTTTTGCTGAAAGCTTTGCGAATTTACGGAAAAGTTTCTCTTTATCCTGTGGAGAAAGCCCCGGTCCTTCATCGCGCACTGTTACACGCACATATCGGCTGTCAGGGCAAGTAACACTTACAAAGACGTTTCTGCCGCTTGGGGAATACTTGATGGCGTTCGAAATGATATTCTCTAGAACTTGTACCATGAGATTAGGGTCTGCAAGTACTGTCAATTCTTCACTCTCAGTACGGAAGTGTAGTGTAATACGCTTTGCTTCTGCTCGTTCTCGGAAGTCTTCTACAACACTTTTTGTGAGAGCAGATATATTTACATAAACAGCAGCGATGTTGATATGACCTGTTTCGATAGCATTGATATCCAGAAGCTCTGTGATAATAGTGTACATGCGCTTCGATGTCTCCTCGATTCGGGTGAGGTAAGCCTTTATATCATGTACCGGCATTTTGTCGGCATAGGAGTGGAGCATGGAGGCTGTCATCATGATTCCAGTAAGAGGATTTTTCAAATCGTGGGCGACAATGCCTAGAAATTCGTTCTTTTCATTATTGAGCTGGACAAGCTGAAGGTTCTGTTCTTGCAAACGTGTATTAGCAATTTGAATTTCGCTAGCTTGTTCATCGAGAATTTTTAGCTGTCGTTGAATTTCTGCTGTCCGTTCATCAACCATACGCTGGAGAGCACGATTACGCTTCTCCAAATGACGCGACCAGTAGCGGGCTGTTCCATACATGAGTCCTACAATGCCGATGCTGTATAGCAACCATGCCCACCAGCGTGCATACCATGCAGGCTGTACGGTAAAACGGTACTGCATTGGTTCGCTCCATAGAAAGCCTTCTTGCTGCGCACGAACCTGAAGAATATAATCGCCGCTGGCAATAGAAGGAAAGATCTCTTCTGCGACGAAGCGAGCTTCGCGCCATGCAGTATCCCCAACAATCCTACCATTGCGTTGTACGCGCACAAGTCTTGTCTGATATCGTACTTTCTCGGCAGGATAGCACAATGCTGTGAACTCGATGTGCATGTACACGCCACTTGTGTATTCGTTGTGAGAGCGCACTACAGGATGACCGTTAGCTTTAAGCGACACAAGTGTCGGCATAGGTGTTTGAGGAACAAGCTTTGCAAACTGCTTGGAGAAAAGAACACCAGAGCGCGTCCCGAGCCACAACTGTACTGTATTGTCGACGACCAATCCGCGAAAAATAGGCGACATCACAACTTTTTCAAGCCGCAAATCTACGGCAATAATCTGCCGATGGGTGTACATGTACACACCGTGGTCTGTAGCAAAAATAACACCTTGTGGAGCAAGCGTTACTGCAAGGGCGGCACGGCGTGCAATGTCGCCTGAAAACGGTATAGTATCTACTATGCCACGATTATAGTGCAGCATACCGTAGTTCGTTGCAAGCCATATACTCGAATCTGACTCTACGGCAAGGTCATTTACAATCAATTGTTCTGTGATACGTAGTGGCAGAGGTGCACTTATATTCTCAAAGCGGTCTTGTGGGGCGTTGTAACGAAAGAGGTAGTGTGTGCTATCTCTTCCACCAATATAGATTGTGCCTTGTGGTGAGGCTCGAATCACCGATGCACCGCCTGTCATTCCATGTGAAGCACTGTAGGTACGTATTGTGTTATCTGCAGCGAGCACGGAAATGTCTCCATCGGGATTGTGGACTCTCCAGACCCAACCACGACGATCTGTATACAGCCAAAAACAGTAGTTCTCTACTGCGGGTTCTTTTTGTACAATAGACCATTGCATGCCACGAATTGCTAGGATGTAGCCGCCAGATGTTCCGCAGAGAATAGTGCTATCAGGACGCTCCGTTATTGCGATAATTGCTCCCCAGTTGCGGTGGTCTGTCAAGCGTATAACTTCTTGATACGGTAGGGTAGTGTTGTGCGGCTGCATACGCAAGAGCGATGCACCATCGGAGACTAGAATATCACCATTGCGTGCTAGAAAGACCTGTTGGATAAAGGGTCGGTCTAGTGGTAAGCGCGGTTTGGTGAATCCATACGGATGCAGGAGCGTCAGTCCATCATCAGCACTAATCCAAACATTCCCATCAGGAGCAATCCGAATGTCATTAATTGTTTTTGAGTCTAGGTAGGATAAGTGGCGCACGTGCTGCGTACGCGCGTCGTACATGTATAGCCCCAAGTACCACGTGCCAATATACACATTTCCTTCATCGTCGGTAGCAAGACTGCTTGCATCCCGCAGCGCCACAACCTGGCGCCATGTAAGAGGAACATGTGATTCGTGTAATGATGTCTCATAGACACCGTGCGTTGTGGCTATCCATATAATGTCCTTACTTCTATCGCGAAACATTAGAGCGCTCACCGCCGAAAATGCAGCATTGCGGGTGGGAATCTCAATGAAGCGCTCAGCTCGCTCATCAAAACGAAAGAGACCGCGACCACGCTGCGAGACGACAATAATGCTTCCTGTGTTGTCCTCGGCAAATGAGAACGCCCGAGTAAAGCTGTCAGCAGTGTATCGCGGGTCGAATGAAAAGCGCTTGATAACACCTTGACGTAAGCGCACAACAGCGCTAGGCTCACCAATCCAGATGTCACCGTTAGAAGACTCGAAGAGTGATTTTGCGTAGAAAAGCGTCGAATCAGTGTGCTCAGTCGAACCGCGTATGAGAACTGGGAATCGTATAGAGTCCCCTTCCTCACGCAGCTGTACAAGCCCTAAATCTGTTAGCGCTAATACTTCATGCTTGCGTGTTCTGAGTAATGCTTTGACATATGGGCTTGGCAGATGACGGTATAATGTAGAGTGTCTGCCGTCGAATCGGACAAGACCAGCATCGGATGCCAGCCAAACAAAACCGCGTTTGTCTTGTATGCTCGCTTTGATGAGGTCTGTAGGTAAGACGTTCCCCAGGTTGTATGTTACTGCTTGCATGTCATTGTACTGTGCGTAGAGCGTCTGTGCGTGCAGTGTCAGCACAAAGTAACACGCTACAATAGTTATTCGCAGGTACACCCTTAGCAAGCAAGCAGTGTATTGAGATCCATGGTAGACTAGTATCATAACGTGTTAGTGGTCGTAGGAATGAAGCACGAGTGCGAAGGGTGAAAACTAAATGGAGTAAGAATCTAAGAATTCTTTTTGAGCGAAGCAAAGCGTGATAAGTACCAATTTCTAATACACGGGGTTTTGTTGTATGCTGTAGTACGCGCAGTAACAGCATTCTATACGATACAATGTTTAGCACACTGGTGTAGTGCAACAGCGCGTACTGCAAGTATGGAGTGTCTATTATGGGTCTCAAGTTATCTAGTGTTATCGATATCAGCAGAAGGCTCAATAACAGGTAGTTCCACAATAAATGTTGCTCCCTTTCCTAGTTCTGTTTCGCACCATACTCTGCCACCCATCACTTCAGTAATTTTTTTGACGATAGATAGCCCTAACCCTGTAGAATGTTCTCCAGCAGTGGGTTTAGGTGATAAGCGTGCAAACTTTTGAAAGAGTTTGGCTTGGTCTTCGCTGCTTAAGCCCGGACCTTCATCCCGAACTTCCACACGGGCGTACCGTTCTGATTGTAATATAGGTGCATGCTCACAGTGTTCTTGCTCGCGACCTGATGGAGAAGATATTTGGCTGCCCGATGACGATGTAACGCTTACATACACATTCTTGCCGGGAGGTGAATACTTGATTGCGTTAGAGATAAGGTTTTCAAGCACTTGCATAAGTGCATTGCGGTCGCACATCATCATAATTTCATCAACGTCGTGGTGGAAGTGCAGCTGAATGCTTTTATCCTGTGCGCGAAGATAGTAACCCTCCACAATATCGTTGACGACCTCGACGATATTAACGGGTATCGGGTTCAGTACGAAGCGACCGCTCTCAATGGCGTTGATGTCCAAAAGATTTAAAATCGTTTCCTGCATGCGCCGTGCGGTAATCTGAATGTGTGACATTTGTTCCTGAATTTCCTGCACAGTCATGCGCGTCTGGTATTGCTGCACAATCGAGGCGCTAAGAATGATGCTCGTAAGAGGACTTTTGAGGTCGTGAGCAGCAATCCCGAGAAACTCATTTTTTTCTGTGTTCAATGCACGAAGAGCTTCATTTTGCCGTGTGATTTCTTGATTTCCAGCGAGAAGTTCAGCTGTGCGTTCTTCAATAATCCGCTCTAGCTCACGTTGGCGGGCTTCTACTCTTCGCAAACGCCACTTATACATGCCAATTCCGCATGTTACCAATATTACACCTCCGCCAATCTGCGCCCAGAGCGTTTGCCACCAGTGTGGATGAACAATGATGCGCAAAGTTGCTTGTGCAGCGTTCGGTAGCGTACCGTGTATTGTTGAGCAGACACGTAGTACATACTCGCCAGCGCCAAGATTAGCATAGGTAATCTCCCGCTTTGTCCCGAGATGTATCCATTCACGGTCGAAATTGTCGAGCTTGCAGAAATAGCGATTGTATTCTGGTGATACAAATGATAGCGCGGCAAACTCAATAGTGATAAAGCTGTCATCTACCGAGAGGTGAAGTTCGCGCTGTTCGCTTGCAATAGTGTCCGTGTGGAACGCAGTGTTTTGCTTCCTCAATGCAGTGAACACTACTGGAGAATTGTGAGTATTGAACCGAATACTGTCGGGGTGAAATCGTAGAATTCCTGCAACACTTCCGAAATATATGTACCCATGTCGGTCTTTGAAGCAAGCATCTTGATTAAACTCTAAACCTGCACGGTAGCTTGCTTCGTTGAACGCAGTAATGCTACCAGTATTTGGATGAAATCGGACAATGCCTTTCCCTGTTGCGAGCCAAAGATACCCCTGTGCGTCATCGATAATACTATAAATGCAGCTATTTGGTAGTCCATGCTGTTCTGTGAACACGGAAAATCGCTGAGAAGCAGAGTCAAAAAGATTCAAACCATTACTCGTTCCTATCCACAGTCTTCCATGTGCATCTTCATAGATACACGATATTTCATCGCTGCTGATGCTGTGTGCGTGGTGTGGATTATGGCGAAATCCCCTAAATGTCTTCGAAGACTTGTCGAAGCGGTACACTCCCCCGCCCCATGTTCCTATCCACAGGGTCTTGTTACGAGTTTCATGCAACGTACGAATAGCGTTCGTGCGGAGTGCTGTTGTATCCTGAGGCGATGCTTTGTATGTTCTGCATGCGCCAGAGCGTCTGTCCATCAACGCAAGCCCACCGCCCGTTGCTATCCACAAGCTTCCATCCGAAGCTTCAAGAATAGAGTACACAGTATTGTGAGGAAGGCTTGCAGGATTAGTTTCTTCATGGCGGTATGTTGTGCAGCGCTTCGATACTGGATCGAAGCGACACAGGCCACCACCGTATGTGCCAACCCACAGTGCCCCTGAGCGGTCTTCTGCTAACGACCAAATAAAGTTGCTAGCAAGACTGTGAGTGTTGTTTGGGTGTGTTGTATACATCTGTATTCTGCCGGTTCGAGGGTCAAACCTTCCTAACCCATGTGCTAAAGTGCCGAACCAGATCACACCGTTGCTATCCCCTAAGACAGACATTACAACGTAGCCACTGCCATTGCTGTTCTGAGCAATATATTCAAACTGGTGCTCATTCTGGCTGAAATAGCACACTCCAGCACCATCAGTACCAACCCAGAGAATCCTGTTGCGGTCGAATAGTAGCGACAACACGGCATTGTGACTAATACCGTCCTGCTGATACAAGCTATGCTGCAATGCTGTTGATACTCCCGTGCGCAAATCGATGCGCTCTAGGCCTTTATCTGCATATCCTATCCAGAGTGTGCTGTCTTCTGTCGTACAAAGGGCTTGGACAGGAGCATGCGATGGAACAATCTGCCTAGTGATACGCTTTGAACTACAGTCTAGACAATACACACCCTGTGCCGTGCCAATCCATATCGTGTGAATGCGACGCAAGGTTCGCCTATCCGTGCAGGAATACAATGCTTCAAGGGCACGCGAACTTGTGTGAGAGGAATACTGTGCAGACGATATTTCCGGAGCAAGAACAAAAATGGCTGCGGACTGTAGTGTTGTGCTGTTAGTAAGACGCTCCCACGTGCGATTATTCGGTGTGTAACATAAAAGACCAGCGCTTGTTCCTACCCAGATATTCCCATATGCATCTGCAAGAACTGCACGAATGTTTGCTCGATGCAGAACACCACGTGTTGTAGAAAAGTGCTCTTCTATAGCGTTAGTTATGGGGTTAATGCGTACAAGCACATGTTCTGTAGCAGCCCAAATTCTTCCAGCTTGGTCCTCTGTGAATGCCAGTACTTTCAAGTCTTCTGGAGAAATTGCTGTCTGTGATAATGCTGCGCGCGCGTCTTGCAGGGAGTGTATAGTAATTGTCGTGCAGCGGCGAGAATACGGGTTCATGCGCACTACATGACCGCCAGACATACCAATCCATAACGTTCCACCACTATCCTCGTACAGCGTTTGCACATAATTTGTTGGTAGTGATGATGAATCTCCAGCAATAGCACGATAGACAGTCATAGTGTAACCATCATAGCAATTGAGACCATACTGTGTGCCAAACCATAGAAATCCTCGGCGGTCTTGACAAATTGCTTGTACAGAGTTTTGGGATAAGCCGTGTTGGACAGTGAGATGTTTGAAGCGTATATGCTCTCCACGCATGGTATAGACACACAAAAGCAGCATAAGGATGTGAACGCTGCGTAGCGATACAAGAATATACCACAACATTCTCTGCATACCCCCCATACGCGGTTGTTGTCTAGTTGTTCGCAGGCAGCACGGAATTATGCGAGGACTGTGAGAATGCATTGTTACTGCGTTGTTCTTTTGAAGTAAGGTGTACTGGGGAACGGAACACGGAGTGGTGCGTAAATTACAAAAACTCCGCTAATGTCCGAAGCGTTGTTCAAAGAAATTTGGTATCTTGCTGTGGAGCAACAAATGGATGTTCCACATTGTGATTATACGACTATATGCCCGCTTCATCGCTTTTCTACCAGATAGCAGGACTGCCAACAGAGCAGAAAAATCCTGACACTACACACATTGATGTCGCTTCTACGGAGGAAATTCTGCAGCTTATTAACGAGAACGACAGTCGCGTTCCAGAGGCAGTGCGAGAAGAACTGCCTGCAATTGCTATGGCTGTGGAGCGTATTGTCGAGAGCTTCAAGCGTGGCGGTCGGCTCATTTATGTGGGAGCGGGAACAAGTGGGCGCTTGGGGATTGTTGATGCTGCTGAGTGTCCCCCAACATATGGTACACCTCCTGATATGGTTCAGGCGCTCATAGCGGGTGGACGTGATGCTGTATTTCAAGCACAAGAGGGTGCAGAAGATAAACCAGAACATGGAGCAGCAGATCTTGCTGCACTCAACGTTACACATAAAGACGTCGTCTGTGGCATTGCTGCTTCAGGGAGAACACCATACGTGCTGGGAGCACTCGATGAGGCTAAGAGACGAGGTGCGTCGACAATTCTAGTAACAACATCAAATCGCCGCAAGCTTGCTGAGCTTGGCATTACTGCTGACGTGCTGATTTGTCCGAATGTCGGTCCGGAGGTTATTATGGGTTCGACGCGTATGAAATCTGGAACAGCGCAAAAGCTTGTGTTAAATATGCTCACCACTGCTTCGATGATACGACTAGGTAAAACCTTCGGAAATGTCATGGTAGATTTGCAAATGACGAATGCGAAGCTTGTGGAGCGAGCAAAACGTATTGTCATGGATATCACTGGTGTGGACTACGATGAAGCATCGCGTGTTCTGGTAGAGGCTCGTGGACATGTCAAAACAGCCCTTGTGATGATTCTTGCACAATGTGATGCCGATAGTGCTCGACAGCGCCTTGCCGCGGCAGATGGTTTTGTACGGCGTGCACTCGAAGTACCAAATGTATGACTCTATTGAAGAAAGGTCAGAGTGATGGCGCACTCGGTGTTGGTAATTTTGCTTTTGCCATTCTGTGGAGAAAATGTAAGTTGAAGCCATCCGCGTCAAGAGAGTAGAGAGTTGGTAGTGTGAACGAATTGTATGCGAAAAGTACTGCAAGTGGTATAAGCAGCTCATGTCTCTGTAAGCATCCCAGCATAATCATCTTAGCACAATATCTGTGCACGCTATTCATGCTCTTTAGCGAGCCTCTGCACATTGGTAAATTCACCACATACCTTAGCGTAAAGTATGAACGCTATACCAGTACACATACGGTACCTGCTATTTGGAATTGTATTTGGTGCGTGCTTCCCAACGATTGCTATGATCATTCGTGCATGGCAGTTTGGCGTTGAGCGTCTTGGAGAAGTCATTGCAAGCGACCCACTGTTATGGATTATTTTTACAGCTCCTATTTTTCTAGGTGGAGCGGCATTGATTGCTGGCGTGCTGCAGCGTAAAACACAGATTGCGAACAAGCTTCTTGCTGAAGAAAAAGCGTCTGTGCAGCGTAAGGTTGATGAGGCTGTGGCTATCATTGCTCAGCAAAAGGAAGAAGCTCGACAGAAAGATTTGGAAATGCTGCGAAAAACCCAAGAAACAAACCAACAGCTCCAGAATTGTGTAGAAAGCTTGCTCTCCACGATGCAGCAGTTTGCCAGTGGAAATCTCACTGTATGTATTCGCGATACCTCATCGTTGCAGCAAGTTAATCAGTTATACAATGGCTTGAATACTGCGATACAAAGCATGCACAGCCTTGTGCAGCAGGTAGTGCAGGCTGCTGAAGAAACAGTTGAAGCAACGGAGGTTATTACCGAAGAATCTGAGAGAGTGTCTCGAGGAACGCGAGAACAGATAGCACAAGTAGGGAATATTGCTGCTGCTGTTGAACAAACTGCTGCAACTATTGCGGAATCGAACCGCCAGATTGCTCTTGCTTCCGAGCAAGCAGTCTCGGCGCGAGGGCTGGCATATAATGGTCGTAGTATCATTACCGACATTGTTGCAAGTATCGGGACGATTGCATCTGTTGTTGAGAAATCTTCGGAGACGATTCAGATGTTAGGGAAAAGTAGTGAGGCAATTAGCGAGATAGCTAACGTCATTACGGACATTGCTGACCAAACGAACCTCTTGGCACTGAATGCGGCTATCGAGGCGGCGCGTGCAGGTGAGCAGGGTCGTGGTTTTGCTGTAGTTGCTGATGAGGTGCGGAAACTTGCCGAGCGTACGCAAAAAGCGACAAAGGAAATCTCGGCAACGATTGCTGTCATTCAGCAGCACACGCGTGATGCCGTTCGTGAAATTGCTTCCGGAGTAATACAGGTACAGCAAGGGCAAAGCTCCGTACAACGCTTGGAGGATTTTCTCTCCAGTGTTATTAATCGTTCGGAGCATATTTCTGATATCCTTACGCATCTTTCTTCTGCTAGTGAACAGCATGCAGCAGCAACAGAAGAAATCAGCCGCCATGTACATAGTATTGTAGAAACCACTCAACAAGCCGCACTTGCAGTGCAAGAAATATCGTCGAGTATCAAGAGTCTTAATGTTCTTGCCTCGCATCTTCAGGCTGCGTCAAGCAAATTTATTTTGTAGAGTGCATAGAAGTGGTGTAGTTTTGAAAGCCCATACAGCAAATTTTCGATACTTATGCGCTGTCGTCAAGCTACAATAGCCTGCATTCTCCTTGCTGCATACCTTACTCTGACGTGCCGTGTAGTATTGCCAGTGATAAACTACATGGTAAACTACGAGTCGTATCGAGAACGCTGCGAAAACAAAGATAAGCCTGAAATGGAATGCGATGGCTCATGCCAAGTGCAGAAAGAAGTTGCTGAAGCCTCTGATG
>JANWZB010000093.1 GCA_025055035.1 Candidatus Kapaibacterium sp. | reverse complement strand
CAATTGCATTCTCTCGGATGATGAGTACTTCAGATTCCTTACTGCTCACTTTTGCTTCAAGTTCGTCTAAGTCTATCAGTTGTGAGTGATGCGTGCGTGTACATCGTGCCCATTGCTGTCTTCTACCACCGTTTTCTATCGGCTCACCGATAAGCTCATGCTTTGTTTCCTTCATCAGGAAGGGTGAGTGGAGCGTAATATATTTGTTCTTGCGAGTGCGACGTTTGCGAGATGTTGCTGTAGCTGTTGACATGCAGGTTGCTCCGCTGGTAGTGGAAGAAAAGTACGATTGATAATGAGTAATGAGCTACAAATATACGCACTTTTGCACTCATTACAAAATTCCTTCTGTGGTAATTCCGAAGTACTCGCGGTGCGCAGTGAAAATGAATGTGGCGTAAGCATACTGCTCCCTTCTACGGAAGGGATGAATGATAGACGCCCATACAACAAAAAATTGTGAGACTTGTGTATTTTTTGTAGTTTCAAAGCGTTCTACAAACGTTTGCGTGGATTTTTTGTATCTCACAAACGCTTCTATGTAATCCGTGCACGATATGTGTGCGGTAGCAGTAGCACACACATAACGCGTTGATGCCGTCGTACATTTTTGGTCGAAACGCCATTACTGAGGCGTTGTTATCAGGAAAAAAGATAGAAAAGATTTTCTGCCAATACGGCATTGACGCCTCTGCTTTGGCATCACTCAAAAAACATGCAAAGCAGGCACATGTTCCGCTTGCTTTAATGGAAAAGCGCAAGTTTCAAGCACTAGAGCGGTCTATTTGCAGAAGATATGGGTATGCACAAGGAGTTATTGCTCTCGTTCAGGAACTTCCAATCCTTACGGTGCATGAACTTATAGAATACAGCTTTACTATTGCTGACAATCCTTTGCTTGTAGCATTAGACAATATTACCGACCCTCAGAATCTTGGTGCAATTGCTCGCTCGGCTGAATGCGCAGGATTCGCAGGCATACTTCTTCCAGAGACAAAATCTGCACCGCTGAGCGGAGCGGCTATAAAAGCATCTGCAGGAGCACTACATCATATCCGAGTAGCACGCACAAGCTCGCTACGTACAGCTCTTGAAGACTGCAAAAACGCTGGCTTTCAGGTTATCGGTCTAGATGCTCATGCCACCCATGAATACAGCAAGCAATTGCAAACGGATAAGCTTGCATACGAACCTATAGTTTTGGTGATTGGCAGCGAAGGTGTGGGTATTCACCCATCGATACGCCGCATCTGTACACATACACTTGCTATACCACTGTGTGGAAATGTCCCGTCACTCAATGCCTCTGTTGCTGCCGGTATCGTCATGTTTGAAATCGTACGACAGCGCCAAAGCAGCTCTCACCTTTGATATTCCCTCACGATTTCTCTAACATGGTGTCAATGAGCATGACAGTAGAATCACAATCCCGCTTGTATATTAAGGCATTACTCGTGGAAGATTCTGCACTTGATGCAGATGTGCTCGTTCGTTTTCTGCGTTATCACGACATTGAGGTAACATATGAGCGCGTCGATACAATACCACAATTGCAGGCTGCGTTGGAACAAGATTGGGATATCATCTTTTGCGACTACAATATCTATACTGGTTTCACTGGTGTCGATGCTATTCAGATAATTCGTGCGAGGGAACGCAACCACCAAGCCCAGCACCACAAGCCGTGCTATCCTGTGCCGATTATTATCATCTCGAGCGTCCTCAATGAGAGTGCGATTGTCGCTGCTATGAACGCGGGAGCATCAGACTTTATTGTGAAGGGCTATCTAGAGCGTCTAGTTCCTTTGCTTCGCCGGGAAATGACATATATTACAACTATTCGGCGGTACTTTAATGCATGGAAAGATGCCGAGAGACGTTTGAATGCAGACGCTCATATTCAGTAATGCCCTACAGTGAGTAACGCCTAGCGTGTATGGATGCCAACCTTCAGTACAACATATGCAATACTGCTATTGGCAATGCACCAACGCAGCGAGAGTGCGTACGCATACTTTTGGCGGTAGATTCCTTTGGTGAAGGGCAACGTCTCATACACATTCTGGAGGCAGATCACTATATCGCCGACTTTCGCATGGTATTCAGTCATGAGCATCTTTGTGATGCTCTCATGGCTGAACAGTGGGATGTAGTAGTGTTTCGTGCAGAATCTTCCTTGTTCTCACTCGATGCTACGCTTAGTATGATACGTGCGTTGCGCTTGCACAAGAGCGCTGAGCATATGATTGTACTTGTTATAGCGTCGCCGCAAACACTTTCTGCTGAGCAAGCACTGGTGATTGTGAGAGCAGGCGCAGATGACATTATTTTCGATACAAATCTCTCTCGCGTACAAGCAAGCATTCAGCAGAGATATTCACGAATTTTTGCACGGAAGGCTCGTGCAGAGGAGCAACGCACTTTGCACCTCCTGCACTACTCGTGTGATATAGTGTCTCTGATTGATGCACATCTCGGAATGGTATATCACAGTCCTGCATTTTATCGGCTCTTTGGATATACGCAGCAGGATGTCATTGGTGCAAGTATTGATACCATCCTTCATCCTGATGACCAAACCATCATTCATAATGCGCTACACCACATTCTCGATGTACCAGAAGAACAGAAACAAGTGTATATGCGGGTACGACACCAACATACAGGAGAGTATCGTCTTATTGAAAGCATGTGGATCAATTGCATTCATATAGCGGATATTCAAGGAATTCTTCTCAATTCACGCGATATAACAGCACGGTTTCATCCAGAGCACGGTGCTCGCGAACGCGAAGAGCAGTATAAAACCCTTATAGATAGCGTATCAGAGGGTGTGATGATGGTTGATGTAGATTGCAAATGTATTATCGCGAATTCTGCGGCTGAGCGAGCGTTTGGTGTAGAACCTGGAGCATTGAACGGGCGAACACTCTATGAGTTGTTCCCCCATAATGGTCAGGGGATTATTGAACAAGATGCGGCGGAACAGTACCAAGAAGCAACAAGCCGCTACGAGGTAGAAATTGTCAGACCGAATGGCACACGGCGTTGGCAAGCTATTACGGTGATTCCTCGTCTCGATAGCCGTGGTGTGCGTATTGGAACGATACTTATCATAAACGATATGACCGAGCGCAAGTTTAATGAGGAAGCAAATGTGCTCTTTAGCCAATTTCTGGAGCGTCGCATTAGTGAGCGTACGGAAGCCTTGAAGCGTGCTAATACCGAGCTAAAGCATGAAATTGCTGAACGTAAGCGCATGGAAGAAATGCTTCTGCAAAGCGGTGAGCGTCTCAATAGCTTGCTGAAAAACTCCTCTGATGTTATTACTATCGTAGAAGAAAACGGCGATATTATCTATGAATCACCAGCAAGCGAAAAGGTCTTCGGATTTGAGCCATTTGAGCGTATAGGAAAAAACTTTCTCGAAAACGTCCATCCGGACTATCAAGAAACTGTACGAACATTCTTTCGTTGTGTTGCGCATGAGCCATATGCTGTGCAAACGGTGGAGTGTTTATATTTGTCGGCTCTCCATCATGAGTATCAGTGGATTGAAATTACTGGCAGCAACCAAATAGAGAACATTGCTGTAGGAGGTATTGTTCTTAATTCTCATGATATTTCATCCCGCAAAGCCGCTGAGCAGGAACTCAAAAAGGCGCTTACACAAGAAAAGGAACTGAACGACCTGAAAAGTCGGTTTATCAGGATGGTTTCACATGAATTTCGTACTCCACTCACAGTTATCAATTCATCAGCAGAGATTCTTCGTATGGGAGTAGGAACACTGTCTCTAGAGAAGCAAAGCTCGCATATAGAACGCATTATTGCCTCCGTGAGCCATATCGAATATATGCTGCATGATATTCTGACTATTGCTCGTGGCGAAGCTGGAAAAACATATGCGAATTTTGCTCCCGTTCATCTACAAGCACTGTGTGAAGATGTTATCCACAACCTATCCTCTACTTCTGGCAGTGAAGGACGCGTTATCTTTCGCTACCACACCACAACTACCGAGCCTCCTATTCTTGATGAAAAGCTTGTTCGTTCTATACTCACAAATTTGCTCTCGAATGCTATAAAGTATTCTGATGCTGACGTAGAGTGTACTGTCGAGTGCTCGCATACGGGTGTTCTTATACAAGTGAGTGACTCTGGAATCGGTATACCGGAGGAAGACCAAAAATACATGTTTGAACCCTTTCATCGTGGACAGAATGCCGTTCATATTCAGGGTACGGGTTTAGGAATGTCTGTCGTGAAATATGCTGTTGATGCTCATGGCGGAACAATACGCCTTACCAGCCGCCAGAACGTAGGAACAACCTTTACTGTGCGCCTACCACATGATGCACGTCTTGCATCAAAAGCTGATGATAGAAATACTGGGAGTACCTAGTCTAAAGTCTATTAAGCCAGCGGACAATCCATGTTTTCTTTCACTCATAACTACGTACACCTATGAATTGTTCTTCTTGTTTTCAGCAGAGGAGTTCGGTAGAGTCTACTCCAGGACAGTACAGTGCCGAACGCCGTGAATTTCTCTACAAGGCAGCTTCAATGCTGGGTATTACAATTAGTGCTGGGGCATGTATCTCTCTTGTTCCCGCGTGTGAGCAGACGCAAGTAAATACATCAAGTGGTATGATGGGTACTGGTAGTGCAACACTAGATATTGCATCTCAAAGCGCATTGCAACGTGTTGGTGGTGCAGTACGCATTGCTCTCAATAATACCCAGCTTGTTATTATACGCACGTCCATGACGGAGTTTCTGGCATTATCAGCTGTGTGCACACATGCTGGTTGTCTAGTAAACTTGCCTGTGGGTGGCACGTTGTCTTGCGACTGCCATGGTTCACAGTTTTCTGCTACAGATGGACGGGTACTGAACGGTCCGGCAGCAGTACCCTTGCGTCGCTATACGACCTCGTTCAACTCGATGACGAATATTTTGACTATCACATTCTAGAGCTGCAAAAACTGAACCTACAGCTTGAAAAGCCTTTAGTGTACGATGAGACGATGGACTACTGCTCTTGTATGGCTACGAAACGACCTGCGCGTGCATGATAACGAAGCATTGGTTCGTGCGGTGCAGGAAGCAGAGTACGTTGTACCAGTATACTGTTTGGATCCACGACAGTTTGCTACTACGAGTACAAAGGAGCTAGGGCTGCCAAAAACGGGTCCGTTCCGTGCGCAGTTTCTGATGGAAAGTATTGCTGATATGCGCTTGCAACTTCAGCGCTTAGGAGGCGACCTGTATATCGCTCGAGGCTTACCCGAAGTATGTGTTCCCGCTATAGTGTCTGAAGTTGGAGCGCAAGTGGTATATTTTCATAAGGAGGTAACCGATGAAGAACTTCGTGTAGAACGCGCGCTCATAGCGGCTCTGGAGGAGCGAGGAATACAATATGAATGTGTTTGGGGTAGTACGCTGTACCATATTGATGACTTGCCTTTCCGTGTTTCACAACTCCCTGATGTATTTACACAGTTTCGCACGCGAGTAGAGAAGCAATCATCAGTACGACCAACATTCCCAGTACCAAACTCAGTACACCTCCCTTCGGGCATCAGCGATGTCGGAAAACTCCCAACAGTGAATGAAGTAGGTCTAGAGTCACCGCGATGGGATGAGCGTACTGTACTTGTCTTTCGCGGTGGTGAAACTCATGGATTACAAAGGCTGCAGGAGTATTTCTGGGAACGTGACTGCCTGAGAGCGTACAAAGAAACACGCAACGGTCTTCTTGGTGCAGATTATTCTTCGAAACTATCTGCTTGGCTTGCACTTGGATGCTTGTCGCCACGCTTCGTGTATGAAGAAATACAGCGGTACGAGCGTGAACGCATTGCAAACGATTCAACGTATTGGCTGGTGTTTGAGCTATTGTGGCGGGATTTCTTTCGCTTTGTTGCGTGTAAGTATGGTACAGCATTGTTCCGCTCTACAGGGATTAGAGGAGTGCGTAAATCTTGGAGTGTTGACATAGAAGCATTCGAGCGCTGGCGGCAAGGTGTAACAGGTGTCAAATTTGTGGATGCAAACATGCGTGAGTTATTGTATACTGGATTTATGTCGAATCGAGGTCGTCAGAACGTTGCAAGCTATCTTGTAAACGATTTGGGAATACACTGGCGGTTTGGAGCGGAGTGGTTTGAATCGCAACTGATAGATTATGATGTGTGCTCAAATTATGGGAACTGGAATTACGTTGCTGGCATCGGTAATGACCCACGAGAAAATCGGTACTTTAATATCAGCAAGCAGGCTACTATGTATGACCCATATGGGAACTATGTGCGCCAATGGCTTCAATGAACAGGGAATTGCAGAACTAGCGTGGAGGACTATCGTACAGGCGCATATGCACAGGATATTGGAAAAGTGAAAAGTCTAGAGTGATGAGTGTTCTTATGTGCGGGGGTATTTTTCTGGCATTGGCAGTGAGCCGGGAATACCCATTAGAGGGAAGTCTTTACGCAGGGGATACAGAGGTTCTGCAGTCTCTGGGTCAACGAAGTCTTCTGGCATATAAAAACGCCGTAAGTCGGGATGTCCGTCAAATATAATCCCATACATATCGTATGTTTCACGCTCGTACCAGTTTGCTGCTTCATAGACTTCTGTGAGAGTTGGACAATGGGGGTGCTCATATTCATCAAGCGGGACTTTCAGGCAAATGCGCTCGTTGTACTCAAGAGAAAAAAGAATATATACCACCTCAAAGCGATGGATACGCCGAAAATAGTCCACAGCAGTGATGTCAATCAGAAGCTCGAACTTTGTGCGTGGATTGTCGCGCAGCTCTCGTGCCGCTTCAACAATATCATGTGGGTGGACAACAAACGTTGTTTCGCCGCGATACTCACTGTACTCCACTGTACCGCATATCGGAGCAAGAACCTGGACGATTGTGTCCTTTATTGATAGCGTAGGTACCATACAGTTGGATAGCAAATAGAATATAGAACATGCGAGAAAACATAGTGTGTCAGACTAGAGCTGCTCTTTAGCATTATACTCTGCACTTTTGGCATCATTTTTGAGATGTTCAGGAACAGTACCGATGATGTAATCCCATAGTGGGCTGCTGACGCCGTATGCTGTATCACTATCTTGGTAATGATGACGCATGTGGTATGTTTTAAGAAAGCGTCCAATTTTACCTTTCATTGGCAGATGGTGAGTTGCATAATGAATAGAATCGTAGAGCATGTAGCCGACAATGAATCCGCAGAATGCACCGTTGGCATACTGCTGCAACGCAAAGACGAAAGCGCTATAGAATAGTGCTGCAAGAGGTACACTCACAAGTAATGGCATAACAAGGCGTGTGGAATCGCGCGGGTAATCATGATGAACACCGTGAATAAGAAAATGGACTTTCTGTCCAAGCTCAGACTTCGGATGATAATGAAAAACCCAGCGATGTAAGATATACTCGGTCAGCGTCCAAAATAATATTCCTATCGCAAATAGACCACATGTTGGCAGCCCTCCAACATCTTGAATAGACAAGTATGCTGTAATAAGTGCAACAGGAATAAAGGTAACTAGTGGTGTTGCTGGATGGATATGAGAAAAGTACTCAAGAAGAGGATTGTTGAATAGGCGAACAGTTTCGTCTTTGTTGGAAACAAAGCGCGCTTTTGCTGTGGCCTGCGTATGAGCCTGAATACGATGTGCATCCATAGTAAGTTCAGTGAAGGTTGTGGTTGATGGAATTGTAAACAGGTTCACCAGAGTATTTCACCATTTGTACTACATTTTCAGGGAAACTGCCGTGAGTACGTGAGTAGAGTAGCGGCAATACCCAGATGAGAAATCTGATATATAGTGTAGTACTGTCGTGTTGGTGTAGCGTTTTTGCCTTGTGTTTTCCCATGTGTAGTAACAGATTTTTACTAAATTACGCAATACTTTGCAAACATTATGCAGAAATTCTCACATCATGTGATGTATTCATCTTGTACGCTACTACTAGCACAGGATCCGATAAGCAACAATGAAAGGATGCTGCTTGCTGTGCGATACTGCGGTGTCGTGAACTTCTAACTTGTCTCGTGAAAGCTATGTCTGATCAGATATACTGGTGGGTGGGGTTTCATATTTTTATTTTTCTGATGTTAGCGCTAGACTTAGGTGTATTCCACCGGAAGTCGCATACAGTGTCGATGCGGGAGGCGCTGACATGGAGTTCCGTGTGGATAAGCTTAGCACTGATGTTTAATCTTGGGGTGTGGTATACACGTGGGCACGATGCTGCACTGGAGTTTTTGGCAGGATACTTGCTCGAAGAATCACTCAGTGTCGATAACCTCTTTGTGTTTCTGCTTGTCTTTTCATACTTTAAAGTGCCAGCCGACTACCAGCACAAAGTACTTTTTTGGGGCATTATTGGTGCACTTATCATGCGAGCGTTGTTCATCGCTGCCGGTGCACTGCTGATTGCAAAGTTCCACTATGTTCTGTACCTCTTCGGTGTATTTTTGGTGATTACAGGTATTCGCATGGCATTCGACAAAGGAAGTGAAGTTAATCCTGAAGAGAATATTGCAGTGCGAATATTTCGGCGCTTTTTTCCTGTTAGCGAAAAGTATCACGGGGGCAACTTTTTTATTATAGAGAATGGTGTACGCAAGGCAACACTACTGTTTATTGTTCTACTGATTGTAGAGGCAACAGACATCCTGTTTGCAGTAGACTCAATTCCTGCAGTCTTTGCTGTAACGCAAGATCCATTCATTGTTTATACATCGAATATTTTCGCAATACTAGGGTTGCGGTCTATGTATTTTGCTCTTGCGGGGATTATGAATTTGTTCCACTATCTTAAGTTTGGTCTTTCGATTATTCTGACCTTTATCGGTATCAAAATGTTGATTATGGATGTCTACAAAGTGCCTATCGGGATTGCATTAGGGTTTGTCGTGTTCGTGCTTGTTGCTTCGATTATTGCCTCAAAAATTTGGCCTCAAGAAAGTACTACAGAACAGCATCTCTCTTGAAGATAGTTGTGTTCTGTGAGCAGCTCCTAGCTAACACTATCATTTACTACTCTGCTTGTGGCAGTTCGACAATAAATACTGCCCCATGTCCAAGAGTGCTTTCGCACCATACCTCACCATGCATTGCTGTAACCATTTTTTTCACAATCGAAAGCCCAAGACCTGTGGATTGTTCGCCACTTGTTGGCTTAGCGGAAAGTCTCTGAAATTTGCCAAAAAGCTTTTTCATGTCATCTTCCGAAATACCGGGACCTTCATCCTGCACCTCAATTCTCATACACTTCGGAGTAGGATAGTTGTGTGTTCCATTGCGATGGTGTGTCCAGAGTCGCTCTCCATAAACGCGGAACCATACATTTTTATAGCTCGGAGAGTATTTCAAAGCGTTAGAGATAAGATTGTCCATAACTTGTATAACAGCTGTTTGGTCACCAAGGCATTCGCTGTCAGAAAAGCTTTCAAAGTGGAGCTGAACATGCTTGGCTTCAGCACGCGGAGCATATTCTTCATAGACAGAGTATGCTGCAACAGAGAGATTGAACGCAGTAATATTTAGGGTAACTGCGCCGCGCTCAATAGCATTAACGTTGAGAAGATTACTGATAATGCGCGACAGCTGCTCAGATGAAGAAATGATAGTGTTAGCATAGCGTTGATGCTCTTCGTGAGAAATATTTTGGTCGCGTAGCAATTGAGCAAGGAGTTTGATAGAGAGGATAGGGCTTTTGAGGTCGTGGGCAACAATGCCAAGAAACTCATTCTTTTCGTTATTCAGTTCCTCAAGGTACTGATTTTTTTGAGCGATTTCTTGATTTGCAAGTGCAAGTTCTGTGTTTTTGTGTTGGAGTTCCCGTTCTGAGCGCCGACGAATGCGATAACCATTCGCTAGCAATCCAACAATCACAATTACGAGCACAAAACCAATAGCTAAGAACAGGAGTTGCTGGCGCTGAAGTTGTAATTGCTGTGCTTGCAGCTGAAGCTGCTGGTCGCGTATTTGCTTGTCTTGCATCAGTGTGCGAATCGAATCTTCCTTGCGCTGAATCTCGTAACTTCTCATTGCAGAGGCAAGAAGCTTATCGCTTTCTTCGCTGAAGATGGAATCTTTGAGTATATTATCGCGCTCTGCGTATTCAAGGGCGAGTTTGTAGTTTCCCAGACTCTTGTAAATATCGGACAGAATAGCGTAGCAGTTCTGCCGCAGTGATCGCAATCCTGATGCTTCTGCCAGAGCAAGCGCTTTGCGGACGTACTCTAGTGCCTGAGCGTATTGTTGCTTGTAGATGTAAATGACAGCGAAGTTGTTGTAAATGTCGCCTAAAATGCTTGGGTCAGTGTTCGGTTGCGATGTAAAAATACGCTCGGTTTCTTGTAAGCATTGTAACGCTTTATCATAGTTGCCAAGATTAATGTGGGCAATACCAATCCCGTTTAGTGCTGCTGCAACACTCACAGAATCACCAAATTCCCTATGAAGGGCAAGAGTTTTTTCGTAGAATGTGAGAGCTATACGGTCATCGCCGTTGTCGGAGTAAAGACTTGCCATATTGCCAAGCGTTTTCGCCAACCCGCGCTTATCACCAAGCTCAGCATAGATAGTGCGAGCCTTTTCATACATTTCCAACGATTGGCGAT
Organism: Candidatus Kapaibacterium sp.; assembly: GCA_025055035.1. Taxonomy (GTDB): domain Bacteria; phylum Bacteroidota; class Ignavibacteria; order Kapaibacteriales; family UBA4661; genus PH2015. Next base: position 926 of record JANWZB010000093.1, on the reverse strand, counting down.
TATTCCCGCGCTTGCTGTATGCAATGCCGAGTAAGCTTAATGTCGCGGCAATACGTTCTTTCTGTCGGAGCTCTTCAAAAATGTTGAGTGCTTCGAGATAGTTCTGAATTGCACGTTCGTATGTCCCTTGCTGGGTGTGGATATTTCCCATTGTGCTTGCTGCTTCGGCAATTCCTGCCTTATATCCGAGATTACGGGCATGCTTCAGAGCTTGCTCACAATATTCTAGCGCCTTAAAGGGTTGCGACGTGCGGTATTCCGCAGCAACACTATTGAGCAAATTGACAATGCCTGTGTCCACAATTGTTCCCCACTCGCGCCTCATAGCATTCAATACAAGTTCGAGACTATCTACTCGTTTAGGCTGAGCATAAGTGAGAATTGGATACATGCACAGCACTAAAAGCGTATAATAAGAGACCGCACGGGAGTTCATGAGAATGGAGTTATGAAGACAGTAAAGGAGCACAGTCGTTCAGTATAAACTCATGGCAAAGCTGATAATGCTAGCGGCTGCAATCTCAGCGTCTAATGCTAGAAACGATGAGGCTTGGTTGTAGGAAAATGTACAAAGTTTCGCTAAATTCGACAATATATTTTGCAAGAGTGCAAAGTTTACAGTAGATTCTGCTTGTTGTACGTTCTTCGTTGTATTCGTGCTATGTATCAAGGTGACACTATCAATGTCTTTGTAACAGACGACCACGAGGCTGTACGCTTTGCCCTAGAATCATGGATAAAGACAAAGGCGAGCGATGAAAAGCCATTTATTGCGCTTCTAGGTACAGCTGCTTCGGGCAAGGAAACTCTGAATGCGCTTAAAACTCTTCGTCCTGATGTGCTGCTTATTGATATGCAACTTTCAGACATTACAGGGTTGGAGGTTATCAAGACGTTACGTCAGCAAGGTCGCACAAACGATGACC
>JANWZB010000092.1 GCA_025055035.1 Candidatus Kapaibacterium sp. | reverse complement strand
GCACATTCCGCGACCGGGAGGGTGCTACGCTCAATCGACCATATGCTCACAATCAGAATACATTCTGGCTTATCAAACCATCGAATCCTCTAGGAACGCGGCTCATTGTGTTGCGCTTTGACTCACTCAATACGCAGCGCGGGCGCGATATTGTTCGTATCTTTGCTGGAGGTTCTCAGCAGCGAGTGGATACAACGCGACTTATTACAGTAGTCAGCGGGGCAAATCCTCCGCCAGCAATTTTTGTGCAGGATAGCGCAGTAACGGTGCAATTTCTTACTGATGGTTCTATTGCTGGAGAAAATAGTCGTGAGATAGCAGGCTGGACAATAACATATTTCGCCTTCACTAATTTCTACACTGCGTCAGAAGGTGTAGTACGGGACCGAGAGAATGCAGCACTCAATGCTCCATATGCTCATAATCTCGATGCTCTTTGGCTAATTCGTCCGATAGGCGCGCGGCATATACTGATAGAATTTGATTCACTCAACATCGAGGATGAGTATGACTATGTGACTATTATTACAGGACTTGAAGAGCCTCGTGTTATCGGGCGTTTTACGGGGGTAACTCTTCCGCCGCGCCTTGCTGTGAATGATAGTCTTGTGGTTGTCCGATTTACCACAGATGAAGAGTACGCCGGAGAAAATGATGCTATTCCTTCTGGCTGGAAGCTGCGTTATACCTCAGCAACACGGGCAACAGTCCTGCGCCCAGAAATAGACAATATGAACTTTGGTGTTGTAACACTAGGCGAGGAATCAAGAGTTCAGACACTCCGCATCAGTGGTTCGTCATTTTTGGACAATCTTACAATTATCGCCCCCAAAGGCTTTACAATCGCAACGTCTGCCACAGAATCATTCCGCGATACTGTAGTGTTTATCACGCAGAAAAATTCTCCTCAACTCTCTCGTGCTCAACTTTTTATCCGCTTCCAGCCTCTCATTCCTGGTAAGATTACTGGGCGTTTGGTGCTGCGCTCTGGTGCTGTGGAAGAAGTTGTAACCCTAGAAGGTTTATGCAAGCCATCGATTTTTTGGGAATCCACAGGCGGACCGTACGGTGGGCAGGTAGCACTTCTTGCAGCTGCAGCAGGTAATGTGCTACTGGCTGGTACGCGCAGTGGTATCTATCGCTCAAATTCTAGTGGAGCAGTGTGGTTATCGAGCAATACCGGCTTATTGACAAGCGCAGCACAGCGCATTCGTAAGATTGCCGTTGGACAAGGCAATGATATCCTTGTATATATCGCAACTGATGCAGGATTATACTTTTCGGTCGATACAGGAAAATCATGGCGTTCTGCACCACGTAGTGGCTTGCCAAATGATGTAGCTGTTCATGCAGTGCTACAATATCATGGGTTGACGTTGATTGGAACTTCGCAAGGGTTGTATCGCTATGTATCTGCTCGTAGTCGCTGGGAGCGTGTGATGCAAGGCTTTGCTCGAGACAATATTGAGATACGGTCATTAGCACTGTATGACAGTAGTATTGTTGCAGGAACGCGCGACTACGGAATATTTCTGTCGAAAGATTCTGCTGCAACATGGCATCCTATCAATGGCGCACAGACGCCTACAAGCTACGCTATACCGACGCGCGGATATGTTGTTTCAAGTTTGATAGCGGCACGGGGACATCTTTTGGCAATTGTGGACACTATGCGTGCAGATGGTGTTCTAGAGTACGTAGGGCGCTCAGAAGTATACTCGACCAAGAATGCTGGAAAAACATGGCGCCGGGAGGATATATCGGAATTATATGAGCGTGGGGCACGACAAATATACAGTGCGCTTTTGCTCAATGATGTTCTGTATCTTGGAACGTTTAACGGTATAGCGCGGCGGCATTTGTCCGATACATTGGGAATATGGAATTATCCGAGAGACCCAGCAGCAACGGGATTGACAGAGTCAACAGTTTATCAGATTGTTGCTCATGGCTCGATTATATATGTGGGAACGCTGGGTGGCGTTTTCCGCTCTAATAATCAGGGCTTGACGTGGCAAGCCGTCAATACGGGTCTTACGGCAACACGGTCATATGCGATGATACACTTGCGAGGTACGATTCTTGCTGGCACAGAGGGCAGTGGTATCTTTCGTAGTGCAGATAACGGTGCATCGTGGCAACCATCGAATAATGGACTTAAAGGCACTGCAATTGCAGGATTTGCGGTGCAGGGGAATACGGTGTTTACAGGTATCTACAATGACCGTACGCCGGGCTGGGCGAATAATGGTGTATTTCGCTCACTAGATAATGGTGTATCGTGGACATTCACATCTAAGTTTCCTCGCAGCAACACAGACTCTCGGCCACTTACTCCTCAACCTGATGTGTACAGCATTGCTGTTGACGACCAGAATGTGTTGTATGCAGGAACGTTGCTAGGTGATGAGAACTACTTATTTGCTTCAACCACAGGGGGAATATCATGGCGTTCTATCGGACTGCCGAGCAATGCTCTAGTAGATGCGCCAATCTATGCGATACATGACGGACCGGGCGCGGGCATTTTTCTTGCTACCTACGGCGAAGGAGTATTATTTTCTCCTAACCCACTTGCTCCCTTACCAGAATGGACACGACTGCTTGTCCAAAGCGACGATGAGCGTGCAGACTACGCGCGCTGCTTTGCAACACTAGGTAATGATGTCTTTGTTGGTACAGAAGCGGGATTATTCCGTATCAACGCCTCTCAAACGCGCTGTGTCCCTCTGCTCAATGCACCAAAGGAAATTGCTCGTTCGGCGATTCTGTCTTTACATGTTGCCTACGGCATGCTGTATGTTGGTGTCTCAGAAAGTGGCATTTGGCGGACACCTGATGGTATATCGTGGGAACGCGTCAATACAGGGCTTGTAGCAGAAACACTGTTAGGGCGTCCTGCTAGTGTGAATATTAATGCTGATGTGTATGCACTGGTAGCCGATGAATCAAGCCTATATGCTGCTCTCGATGGCAATGCAGTATTCCGAACTTCCTTAGTACAACCTGCAACATCAGCACGTGTTCTACTTTCTATTGCCGACACCTACAGTGCACAGCCTGGTGATACCGTAACAATCGATATCAAGATTGCTGGAACGTTGAATCTGCCAGACCTTGCGCCTTCCCAAATGCCAGTACTATCGGGCACACTACGTTGTAATGCATCACTACTAGAGCCTGTCGATGAAGAAACACGTCTTCGGTCAGTAGTAACAAATGGAGAACGTGTAGTAACGTTTCGTGCAGTGTTGCTTAGCCCTTCACAGCTAAGAATGACACGAGATTCTGTTCTGCAGCGCTTCCGTTTTCGTGCGCTATTAGGGAATAGTGTAGCAACACCGCTCATTCTATCGAATCTTTCTGCTCGTGATGTTTCGGTTATTGTTCGCCGTCCCGGTTTATTGACGCTAACAGGGCTCTCCTCGGCGGGAGGCGTACGGCTATTCTGGGCAGAGAGCAAGCCTACACTTGTGCTTGCTCCTAATCCTACATATAAGCTTGCTATCGCAGGTATAATGCTACCAGAGCCTGGATACACAAGTGTAACTATCACCAATCTCTTCGGGCAGACGGTCAAGGTGGTAGCACAGGGAGAAATGCTTGCAGGAGAGTACAACGTCCCGCTTGATATAGGAGATCTGCCACAGGGTATGTATATTGTCCGTGTGCAGACAGCAACGCAGTCTGTTGCTCGTCAGCTACATCTAGTGAAGTGATTGGAACAAGCGAGCTTACTTACGAATTCTTCCTGTTTCGAGCGCCCAAAAGTACAGGTCAAGCTCATCAAGCGGAATATGTAGGTATTCTGCAAACCGCTTGAAACCTTCGCTTGCAGCATAATACTGGGCTTTACTAGCAACACGAGGGACTGTATCGAACACTCTGCACCGCACAAGATGTTTGAGAATATGACGGTCGAGGATTGGGAGATTAGTATAGCCAATATTGCGCAGAAAATGCGAAGCCTCTTTCCATCCTATGCCAGAGACATTGTAAGCAAGCCAATCCCGTTTCTGTTCAGCAGTAAGCGAAGAACGTAGTATAGGTTCGATAGTGCTCCACTGCTGGCGGGCTTGGAGCAGACGTTGGGCTTTTGTGGCATGAAAGCGGATGTAGTGTAGCGGGGAGCGTAGGAGATATGTCGGATCAAAGCCTGTGGACAAGAAGTCCTGTCTCTGGAGTATGTGAACAACTATATTAGCATGCTCGGCTTTCGATTGTGGTGTACAAATGCAGTAGCATAGCTCATAGAACCAGTCTTCTGGTGCTACAGAGCGGAAGTCTTCGAGCCGCCGCTGAATTGCTGGGCGCAAGGTATAGAAGCGTTCGTAGTCGCTTGTGCTAAAGTGGTAATTGGGCATTTGCTGGATGCAAGATCAAGATGTAAATATCTCATCGGGTGACAACAAGGAGTATCGGCTGCGGGTGCTAAAACTTGTAGTACGGTATAAGCATGATATACACGAGGACGCCAGTTACTGTTACATACAGCCATAGTGGTAGTGTATAACGAGCAATACGCTTATGCTTTGCAAACTCACCACGCCATGAGCGACTAATAGTAAAGAGTGCGAGTGGTAGTATGACAGCTGCGAGCACAATATGGGTAATCAAGATGAAGTAGTAGATTGGTCGAATAATCCCTTGACCACCGAAGCTTGTAGCAGGAGCTTGGGAGTGGTAAATAACGTATGACACGAGAAAGATGCTCGACAGCAAGAAACAAGTTATCATTAGTATCTTGTGCAACCTGTATTGTTTGCGACGAATGGCAATGTATCCTGCAATAAGCAGAAGCGTACATGAGCCATTCAAAAATGCATGAAAGCTAGGTAGATATGAAACGTTAATCCCACTCCCAAGCGATAATATTTGTGGGAAAGCAATTAAAAATGCCACAGCGATGCAGATAACAAGCGATACCGCGTAGATAATGAGCGATAGAGATGTTTCGCTTATAGACTTCAGGAAGTTTTTGCTAGAGGAAAGACTGGGGAGTTCAGTATTCATAGCATATCAGGAGGAAATGTGGTGAAACATGAGGTGGACAAGGTCTTTCAGAGAATCATTTTCTCGATTGGGACAACAAGAATGCCTTTTGCGCCAGCTTCTTTAAGCTTTCCAATAATTTCCCAAAATGTATCTTCGGGAACAACAGAATGTACAGCGTTCCACCCGCTTGTAGCAAGTGGTGTAATCGTTGGGCTTTTGATGCCCGGTAGTAATTGGATAATTGCGGGTAAGGATTCACTCGGTGCATTGAGAATGATGTATTTATTGTGTTTTGCTCTGCCAACAGACTGGATGCGAAAGCGCAAGTCATCAACAATTTTCTGCTTGTCTGCCGAGAGAGGACGTGCAATCAAAACTGCCTCAGAGTGGAAAACTGTCTCTACCTCTTGTAACCCATTGCTGAGAAGCGTGGAACCAGAGGAAACAATGTCGCAAATTGCTTCTGCTAAGCCGATACTAGGAGCGATTTCGACAGATCCACTAATTTCATGGATTTCTGCACAGATATTGTGCGTTGCAAGAAATCGGCGCAAAATGTTGGGAAACGAGGTAGCAATGCGCTTTCCCTGCAGGTCGTGCACGGAGGAATATGGTGTTCCTCTCGGTACAGCAAGAGACAGGCGGCAGCGCGAGAATCCCAAGCGCTCAATAATCTCGACAGGCTGCTGAAGTGCACTATGCTCTTCAGCGATAACATTCTCGCCGACAATCCCTACATCGGCAACACCATCGGCAACATACTCTGGAATGTCGTCGTCGCGTAAGAAAAGAAATTCCACAGGGAAATTATATGCCAACGCTTTCAACTTTCCTCCAGACTTTGCAAAGTCAATTCCACATTCGTGCATAAGCTCGAGTGACTCTTCTGTTAGTCGTCCGGATTTCTGAATAGCAACGCGGAGCATACGATAGTTTCTACCAAACGAGATGTGAAGAGGTTGCTAGTCTAGTACAAGATTCGTACGCGGATAGTGTTCGTAACATTTTGCAGGTCATGCAGTAGTGAATCGCTGTATTCTTTGTCCACATCGGCGATGACGTACCCGATGTGCTGGTTGGTACCAAGATACTGAGAGAGAACATTCACGGAATTCTGAGCAAAGATTGTGTTGAGCTGGGAAAGTACACCCGGAACGTTTCGGTGAATGTGCAGCAAGCGGTGCGTATCCTTTACTGAGGGAAGCTGGATACGAGGAAAATTCACCGATGCGAAAGTGCTACCCGTGTTCATATATTCTACAAGCTTACCTGAAACGAATTCGCCAATGTTATACTGTGCTTCTTCGGTGCTACCACCAATATGCGGAGTAAGGAGAACATTGGGCATACCCATAAATGGCGAAGAAAACGTATGTTCATTCGCTGCTGGCTCATGTGGGAAAACATCAAGAGCAGCGCCAGCAACTTTGCCTGATAAAAGATGCTTGTGCAGTGCATCGAGATTGACGACGTGTCCTCGGCTCAGATTGATGAGATATACACCATCTTTCATCACGTGAAATTCAGGGTCGTCGATGAGGTTAGTATTGTCGGGATTACCATCAACATGAATAGTGAGAATATCGGCAGCACGCAGAACATCTTCCATCGAAGACATCTTTACAGCGTTGCCAATGCTGAGCTTATCTACGATGTCGTAGTAACACACCCGCATGCCAAGACCTTCTGCGAGCACAGATACTTGCGAGCCAATATTTCCAAAACCGATGATACCCAGAGTTTTCCCACGTACTTCATGTGAGCCTTTGGAGGATTTAACCCATTCACCTGCATGCAAACGGGAGATTTTATGGTATAGCCCTCGCATGAGCATAATGACTTCACCAATAACCATTTCTGCAACGGAGCGTGTGTTACTGTATGGTGCATTGAATGCAGGAATACCGCGTAGTGCTGCTGCTTCGAGAGCAATTTGATTTGTGCCAATACAGTACGCGCCAATAGCCTGCAGCTGTGGAGCATGATTGAGCACACGTTCAGTGATATGTGTTCGTGAACGTATGCCCAAAAGCGAAATGCCATCGAGTGCAGCAATTAATGCATCCTCATCCAGACTGTGCTTGCATGTGATGATTTCTACATTCTCGCCAAGGTCTGCATTTTTGAATACTTGTACCCCGGATTCATGAATGTTTTCCAATAGCAAAATCTTCATAGCAGAACAATAGAACGTAGGAAATAGTGAAACAATCGTAGCAAAAGCAGGTAGAGAGTACAAGTGCCAGGCTATGCTGTACTGCCATTTGATGAGAGGAGCTCAAAGCGGTGCTCATAGACTTTTTCAAATGCGCGGATGAAATCATCGAGGTCGTCGCGCGTCATAGGAGGACGCATGTACTCATGAGTGAAAAGCTTGTTGTAATACATGTCTTCGGTAACAGGACAGATGCCCTTGCTATAATTTGGCTTGCCCTCGTAGCGTGGACAGTTGAATGAACACCGTGTACCCTGCATCGTTTGATATATAGGCTGGAGATACAATGGCTCGGTATATCCGTAGCCAATCAAACTACCTGTTGATTCACGCAGATAAGCAGAGGGAATCTCAGCTTGGATGGCTTGGATAAAAAGGTTGCGGTGAACACCAATGATCTCAGCATCGAATTTAAATGGCTGTACGTAGTACACATGCCGGCTGTTACGTTCGACGGGGGGAGTAATGCCGGGAAATTGGGAAAGTTTCTCGGCAACATAGTGACAGTTCTCGATACGCTGTTGGATATACGATTCTAGGCGGTCGAGCTGTGTGATACCAATTGCGCATTGTAGTTCTGTGAGTCGGTAGTTGAATCCCCACATGTTAGTGAAGTCTGTGACGCCTTTGTCGCGAAGTGATGTTTCAGCATGGTTGCGGATAAGTTGGAGCTTTTCTGCGTAATTGTCGTTGTTGGTGGTGATCATCCCACCTTCGCCTGTATGGATATGCTTGTGGTAGTTCAAGCTAAAGACGCCCATATCTCCGATAGTGCCCACCATGCGTCCTTTGTAGGTGCAGAGTGGTGCTTGAGCACAGTCCTCAATGACCACAAGATTATGCCGGCGTGCAATTTCCATGATTGGGTCCATATCAGCTGCATGACCGAAGATATGGACAACCATAATTGCTCTTGTGCGTGGTGTAATGCGCTCTTCGATACTTTTCGGGTCGAGTGTATAAGTATCAGGGTCAATGTCGGCAAAGATAGGCACTGCACCATAGACGAGCGCACAAATCGCCGATGCGCTCATAGTGTAGGGCGAGACGATGATTTCATCACCAGGTCCTATGCCAGCTGCTCCAACAGCAGCGAACAAGCCACTCGTGTTGGAATTGACGCTAATTGTATGCTTTGCATGAAACATCTTCGACCACTTCGCTTCAAACTCACGGACTTTTGGTCCGCCGAAGAAGTCATCCATCCAGCAGCCAAGAAATTGAGAAAGATTCCCAGAATCGAGAACTTCCATTGCTGCTTTTTTCTCAGCTTCGGTGATAGTGTTGTATGCGGGAAAGAGTTTTGTGCGGACGGGTGTGCCGCCGTGAATAGCAAGCTTGCTTTTCATCATGATGGTTGTTGGCATAATCTATTCCTCTGTAAAATACGTGAACAGTGCAGTGTCGTATATCAATGATGCACAGTTGTGCAAGCAAGTATACTGTGGTCTCGATGTACTACAGGAAGAGCAGACATCTGTGTACAGAGTTGTAGTGTTCGGAGCGCCGTTTCTCCCGTGCTTGCAAGCGCCTGGTTCTCTGTCAGTGCTCGATAGATATTGGCGATAGCGGATTTCATAGGAAGCGAAGGATCTAGCTTGATCGTACTGCGCTCTGAGAATTCATAAAAGCCCGGATATGTTGCGTTCTCGGAAAGTCTAGCAATTGTAAGATATGAACCACTGAGCTCTTGGAATACTATTGCGGTAGTTTCAAACACAATTTCTAGTTCCAAAGGGGACATGCGGCGTGAGTCATAGCCTTCTATCATCAGCGGGAACGTGCTTCCCCCTGCAATCTCTGTACTCATAAGAGCTGCAAGTGAGAGTGTTGGGTCTTCAGGCAAAACGTCCTCAAGCTGTTTGAGAGAAGCTCCACCGAGAAGTACAGGCTGTGTGAGCATAGCAACTATGTCGACAAAGTGCGATGCATTGTGGAGAAAACCTTTGTAATATTTCATGCGAGCAGAGACAACAGCCCCAAACTTGCCTGAAAGAGCCATATCTCGAAGTTCCTGAAAAATAGGTATCCAGCGTCGTGAATAGTTTACAGCTAGTCGAATTCCTGCTTGGTTGTACATTTCCACAATCTGACTTGCCTCGTGCACGCATATGCTCAGCGGTTTTTCGCATACAACAAGCTTTGGTCGGAGCTCTAGGGCTTGACGTAAATAGTGAGCATGTGTATGGTCTGGTGTGCAAATACTAATCACGTCGAATGGCATAGCACGAACATCATGTAAACATTCCCCAGCATAAGGAATGTTCCATATCTGCGCGGCTTCTCTAGCACGTTCTATATGGTCATCGACAATAGCTTCAACGCGGAACTCGCCATGGTGCTGGAAAGCCTTGACATGTGTGACAATGGTATCACCCTCTGGGGTATCGAAGCGGTGAGCAATATTACCGGCACCACAGATGAGAACAGAAAACTTTTTAGATGAAGCGTGATGTGTCATAGTTCTGCTAGCTGTCTTCGCGTTCAATCGGCATTGTCATACAGCGTGCTCCGCCGAGTCCGCGTACAAGTTCCGAACCGTCAAAATCCAGCACTTCGACGCCTGCAGCACGCAATGCAGCGTTTGTGCGTTGGTTACGGTCGTAGCCAACGACAACACCCGGTGCGATGGTGAATACGTTAGCTCCATCAGTACGTTGTTCGCGGTCTGCATAGTACTTGTCGCCACCAGCAACCTCAATGACTGTGAGCGAGCCGAATTCATCACGCAATACGTCCATGAACGTTCGCCCCTCGCTGTGGAGTTTATATCCTGTATCTGTGCTAGCAGCTTCGTACAGGCGGGTTTGGGGTGATTCCATGAAGCTTCGTTTATGAGCGCAGATAGTTTGTGGAGCGACAATAGTGAAAACTGTGTCGAGGTGCATGTATTCGCGCTTTGGGGGTACAAGGACTTCATATACACGCTGAATTGCACTCTTGCGGCGAAAGAGATTTGATGCAAGATGTGCAATTGCTTCAGTGCTTGTGCGTTCACTACAGCCAACAGCTATAGCTTCAGAATTCAGTACGATGATATCACCGCCTTCGATGGAATTGTAGCGCTCATCGCTGCGTGTTCCGTAAACAAATTCCTCTTTCTTGAGAAAACGCGGGTGAAAGCGGAAGATATGCTCGATAAGCAGCGACTCGCGGACACGAGCTGGATAGAGCATGTTTGAGGATACAATCATATCTCCCACAACTGCTGCAGGGTCGCGCATAAAGTATGCATTAGGGATGGGAGAAATCATCATCCAGTCATCAGGCAAATACTGACTCACCTTGAAGCCACGTGCTCGTGCTTCATTCGCTCGCAGCCCTGCAAGGAGAATAGTCGCGAGCTCAACTGTAGAAACGTTCATAAGGTCGTTCATGATACCTTCACAGCGCTCTAATGCGACGACTGCTTCTAATGTATCGTATCGGGCAGCTTCGTCGCGGAGCATTTCTTCGAGAAGTATTTCCATGTATAACACTTCTGCGCCTCTCGAGCGAATAAGCTCGGCAAACTGGTCATGCTCTCTCTGAATCTTCTTAAGAAACGGTATATCCTCAAACAGGTACGTGCGGTAGTTGTCAGGTAAGAGACGGTCAATTTCTGCACTAGGGCGATGCAGAATCACTGTTTTGAGCAATCCATACTCAGAGCGAATATTCAGACGTTGCGTTGTGGGCATAGTGTTCTCGATACGTTTACAGCATGCTCAACGATAGAGCTACGGCGATGTTGGTGGAGTGAATATTTCTGCTAGCATACAGCGTGCCGAGCCACCCCCATAGCGCTCGATAGTATCCAGTGGAATATGAAGAATGGTGGAGTCGCGTTCAAGAAGACGCTTCTGTGCATCGTCTAGAGCATGAAATGCTCGTGAAGACATTACCCAATAGCGTTCTTTATTATGGTTGTGCACATGGAGGATATTCCCCGCAAAGTTGTCCATTTGTTTCTCGGTAATCTCCAGAATAGCATGATGGCAGCGTAAAGACGCGAGAACTGCTTCGCGTTCCTGACTATCGCGAATAACTTCGGTACATAGTACAGCTATTCCATCGCCGACAGACATCATAACATTGGTGTGGTAAATTTCTCCTCCATTGCTGCGTCGAGCTGTGAATTCGATAGCAGTGTACCCCATGCGCCGTGTGAACTCGTGTAATGCTACAGTATGCATACGCGACGAACGGTTCGCATAGACAAGCTTATGTGCACGGTCGAGCACCAAGCTTCCTGTCCCTTCCAAAAATATTCCCTGGAGTTCGAAGTGTGATAGGTCTTCTATCCTTGTGAATCCGAAGCGTGAAGATAATTCGGTAACAATATCCTCTCGACGTTCAAGGCGGCGATTCGGTGGCTCCATTGGATAGAGAACGATGCGCCCGTCGTCGTGGAACGAAATCCAGTTGTTAGGGAATAGAGCGTCAGGTTTGTGGGGTTCAGGTGTATCCTCTATCACAACGACTGTTATTCCTGCTCGGCGCAATGCTTCGACAAATCCTGTGAATTCTGCATGTGCGCGTGTATGGATAGTGTCGCGCTCGCTGGAAGAGAGTGTACTGTCATCTTCCATAAACGAATTTGTTCGTGCCGCTTCAGGATTAAAGCCAAAG
>JANWZB010000091.1 GCA_025055035.1 Candidatus Kapaibacterium sp. | reverse complement strand
TCTGCATGACATGTGCCGCCAAGCAGCGCAAGGCGTTGGGAGAAATCGTACAGAACAAATGTTTCAGCCCGCGTTCCATCAAGTTCTGGACTTGCTTTAAACCCTGGCAGCACAAGAATAGTCATGCGTGGTTCAAACGAGCGCATTTCTGCTGGCGTAGCATGTGTAAACATATTGCGTATAAACAAACCGTGCCATGCAAGTTCAGTAACAATGCGGAATGGAACACGGAGTCGATCGTCGGAACCAACAAAGCAATCATGCACGTACAGATTGCGCCGCTGCAAATATGCAGCAATGCGGGCTTTGAGGGCGTTAAACTTTGCTTGATCGAATGCACGGTTTGCCTCGCTCCATGCGATATTGTCTTTGTTGATGCTTTCTTCGACGATAAACTTATCACGCACGACAAGCTTTGTGTAAGGAGTTGTTTCGACAAATACTGCCCCATCAGATGAAATCATACCCTCTCGTAGAAAGAGAATATGCTCATACAGTTCTGCCCTAGAAAGATTATGGAAAATGTGCCCAAGATTGACAAAACCATGCTTTTGTGCAAGAAATTGCGGAGCAGGGAGTACGTGTTGGAATGATGCTTTCGGAGGAGTACTGTGATGCTTTTTCTCTTTGCCGATCGATGAAGAGGAAGAAGATGCTCCTATTTCTGAGGGTGAGCTAGCTGCTATTCCGCTGTCAGGCTGTGCTGTCTGTTGCTCAGAAGGTATAGTGCCTTTCTTTTTGGAGGTACTAGTAGATGCTTTGCGTGCCATGAAAGTTTCTATCGAAGTATGATATGTACAAAAGTCGAGAGGCAGATAACTCCTCGCGTGACTATGCAGAGCTTTTATGTGTTTGTTGTATCTGCTGTGCGATAGTCTGGCGTTGACGCTCTTGTTCGAGGTATGTTCGTACAGCAGGTGAGAGAGGAATATCATCAAGTGGCAGTTTCACAAGAGTTTGTGCAAGCTTGGCGATGTTCACTTCTATAGGAAATATCTTATTCAAAACGACTTTGTGCTGCTCATAGACAATACAGCGTCCGCTCACAAAATTTCCTTTATCGAGAATAACCTGTACGCCAAGAGCTTCAGCAATGGATTTTAACTCATGCAGGAGTTTCTTAGATTTGATTCTCAATGCTTATGCTCTCCTTTAATATTCAACATACCGTACGCACATGAACACGAGAGAAGATTGCTCAAAGAACTGCGATAGGTACAATGCAAAATACGGAGAAAGATTGTTATACCAAACACTCTGTCTCTATGCTTGTAATGGCAACAGGTATAGTTTATACATTTGCTATACGCTAGTAGAATATGGCTACCATCCTGTTTCTCCTAACGTATGACAGTGGATTTTTCCCATAGTTCTTTGTGGTGGGACAGGTTGTGTTGGTATACCGCTTTTCTTTGCTCGAAGCATTGCTTGTGTAAGGCGTGCACGCTCTTGTCGAATGGTCTCGCGTAGCGCGGCATCACGTGCACGGTCGTAATAGAGCACACCATCGACAAATGTTTGCTCGACGCGAGCATAGATGGAAAGCGGGTTATCTGACCAGATAACAAGGTCGGCATCTTTGCCAACCTTAAGACTTCCAACACGATGGTCAATATGCAGCATCTTAGCTGGGTTGAGGGTAACAAACTTCAGAGCTTCTTCTTCGGGTACACCGCCATACTTGACAGCTTTAGCAGCTTCTTGATTGAGACGCCGAGCCATTTCTGCATCGTCGGAGTTAAACCCAACATTGATTCCAATTGCATGAAGGAGTGCGCCATTATACGGTATTGCGTCGGCGACTTCCATTTTGTATGCCCACCAATCTGAAAACGACGAAGCATGAGCACCGTGCGCTTTCATTTTGTCGGCAACTTTGTAACCTTCAAGAATGTGAGTAAATGTGTTGACTTTGAAGCCAAATTGCTCAGCAACACGCATTAGCATGGTAATTTCGGACTGTACGTAGGAGTGACATGTAATAAAGCGTTTACCATTGAGTACTTCTACTAGCGCTTCGAGTTCGAGGTCGCGTCGGGGCGGAATTATGCCTTGTGTAGAGGGCTTTGTCCTGAATGCTTTCCATACAGCTTCGTATTCGCGCGCACGGTTAAAAGCATCGATCATGACTTGCTCAACACCCATGCGCGTTTGCGGGAAACGCTGATTATATGCATCTCCCCAGTTCGATTGCTTCACGTTTTCGCCCAGAGCAAACTTGACAAATCCCGGCGCACCCTCAAATTTGAGCTGTTCTGCATTTAAGCCCCAGCGCATTTTGATAAGCTGTGTTTGCCCGCCAATAGAATTGGCAGAGCCGTGCAGTAAGTGGGATGTTGTAACACCACCAGCGAGTTGGCGGTAAATATTCACATCCTCAGGATTAATGACATCACCAACTCGTACTTCGCAAGTAACGCTCTGCCCGCTTTCATTGATGCTTTGCAATGCAATGTGCGAATGCTCATCAACAATTCCGGGTGAAACATGCTTCCCTGTTGCGTCGATGATACGTGCTTCAGCGTCATGTAAGTTTTTGCCAATTGCAGCGATTGTACCGCGCTTTACGAGAATGTCGGTATTCCTGAGAATACCTTCTTTTTCGCATGTCCATACAGTTGCGTTTTTGATAAGCACAGATTCTTGCTTTGGAAGAGAGGGTACACCGTATTCCACTGCAGGAAAGAAGCGCTGTCCAAGCCTTGCTACAGGATTTGTGGTGTCAGGTTTTGGTGGGGGAGCCTCATATGCTTTGATACGCTTAGCTGACCACGTAAACCACGCTCCTGTTTCGTCTTGACCCTTACCCGACCACATGCTGCCTTGCGTTTGTGCATCAATCCATCCTGACAGGGTTATGTCGGCTTTTGTGCTAGCGCTGCGTGGAAAACGCAAGGTGATAGCATTCCCACCAGCACTACGTTCTAATGCCACAGAGGTCTTAGTTGTGTCATTTTGATTTGTAAGCTCAAGCTGTGGCGCTTGAAGCGAGCCTTTAACAGTCAGCGTATAGTCTCCGACTCCTACAAGCGATAGTGTGTATGAGCCTCGTATGTCAGTGTGAGCGGGGTTATAGAGTTCGTAGGGCTTACCTTGCACCCAGTTTTGGTAGATCACTGTTTCGGCATCAAATATATCACCAGAGGTAACAAGCAAGTTAGCAATCTTACCTTTTTCAATTGTGCCGAGCTTATCTGCAACATTGAGAAGTTGTGCTGGGATGGTGGTAAGTGCTGCAAGAGCCTGTCGCTTGGAAAGACCGTAGGTGATGGCTGTGCGTAGATTCGGGAAAAAGTCTGACTTTGAGCGAAGACCGCTTGTTGTCAGGGCAAAGGTAATACCTGCTTTTTCCAGCATAGCGGGGTTAGTGGGCGCAAGTTCCCAGTGCTTCATTTCCATCAATGAGACATTCAATGCATCGAGTGGGTCGTCGAGGGCATACGGGAGAGGAAAATTGAGCGAGGTAATAAGTGGTGCTTGAAGCCGCTTGATATCTTCAACATATGCGTACTCATCACCATATGCACGCAAGATGTATTGTATACCTGCTTCATCGCCTATGCGGTCAGCACGGAAGAGGTTGAGGCGGTTGCCGCTAACGTCCATAATCTGTGGTAGGTTTTGGAGAGCATTCCATGCTTCTAGTGAAATATTGAATTCAGTTGTGATGGGGTTCTGAGCGCGAGCTTGCTTGTACCATGCTGCATCGAGGTACGTTTGGCGCAAGAGCGCAATCACACCCATCAGAGAACTGGGATACTCTTGGCGAGAAGAGCCTGGATTGAGAGAAAACATCGCTGCAGCACGGTCGCGTAGTACAAGTGTGTTTTCTTTACCGTCGCCTAATGATACAAGTGCTGCCGAACCACGTGCAATGCCGTCATGCTGAAAGGTGAGTACAGCACCAAACCCCAAGCGACGTAGCTCATCAGCGGCTTTGGGGTTAGCAACAAACATAGTGTGTGCTTGTTTCTCAGGCTTGAGTGCTTCATTCCAAGCATATGCTCCTTGGGTTTTGCTGGTGTATTGGGGTGGAGTAAATCGGCTGGGCGGAGTAGTTGGTGTAGCTGCTGGTGCAGGCATACCGTAGTCGCTGTCCATATCAATAAATGAAGGGTAAATTGTCTTGCCTTGCATGTCGTAAACAATTGCATCGCTCGGTAAAGGAAGCTTCATACCTACTGCTTCGATCATCCCTTCTCGGATTAATACTGTCCCTGATTCAATAGTTATGGTCGGACTAACAATAATACGAGCATTTGTCAGCGCGTAAACATCAGGCTTTCTCTGTGATATTTCACCAGAAGAAGGAAATGTTTCCTGTGCAGTAAGCCTCTGCATTACCATGCTGAACAACACATAGAAACTAAGGTGTATTAAGCGCTTCATTGTGGTGCTACGAAGGAAGTGGTGAAATACAGCTGTCGAAAAAACGGTATTGCTAAGCATTCCTTGTAATTCTCATGCTTTGGGATTGTTCGTTCTTTGTACACAGTGGGTGAGCTTTTTTTCCATATATAGTGAAAGAAATGCTTGGAAATCTGGCTTTGTAAGACCATAGCGACCTAGATTCCGAGTGTCGCGGCTAGTGCTACCATGAAAGTCCGATCCGCCTGTGATAAGCAGCTTATATTGCTTCGCTAGTGCAGTATACAGGATGCATGTACTCCTGCAATGAGAGGGATGATAGACTTCCAGGCCATCGATTCCTAAGCGTAGCAGTGTGGTAAAGCTGTCGGAATGCAGATGTTCTGAAGGGTGAGCTAGAATTGCTACTCCCCCTGCATGGTGAATAAGGGCTATCGCTTCTTCTGCTGGATATACAGTTTGGGTATGGCGTAATAGTGTAGAATCCGATAGATATCTAGTGAATGCCTCGCGCCGAGAATCAACAATACCATGCTGACAAAGCGCTGCAGCAATATGATGGCGACCTAGAACGGCGTTCGTACCAGCAATTGCTTGTACATCGTCTATAGTAAGTCGAATGTGATGATTGCGGTATAACCATGCTAGTATGTGCTCTACTCGGCTATGACGATAACGGCGTATTATGTGAGTGTATTCAGCAAGTGCTGAGTTGTGTATGTTAATGCCGTAGCCCAGAATGTGAAGTTCTTCCTGATAGAGGGACGAACTGATTTCAATTCCGCTAATGCAGCATAGATGGCGCTCCAATGCTGCTGCTTGCGCTTCTTGTACACCGGCGATTGTGTCGTGGTCAGTAACAGCAAGAACTTTGATACCTTTTTCAAAAGCGCGTTGAACAAGTATGCTAGGCGGCAAGCTGCCATCTGAAGCGGTTGTATGACTGTGTAAATCGGCGTATATCATATACTGCAGAGACTGCGCATTAGGTATAGTCAAGGTATCTGCACACAGCGACAGGTATTCCGATGCGCGGAGGCTATGAAGAAGCAGCTTGGTGTTGTGCTTTGCTGTGTTTTGCTCCATAGAGAAAGTACACAGTGATACCAAGAGCCATCCATATACCTAGAAGCTCCCATGCGAAGCGGTTCACAAAAGCCATACATCCCAAACACGCTGCAATCCCTGCTATAGGTACAAGCGGTGTGAGTGGTGTTTTGAACGGACGAGGTGTGTCAGCATGCGTCTTGCGCAGAATAAGAACGGCAAGGCATACCATAGCAAAAGCTAGCAGCGTGCCAAGCGAGACAAGTTTCGACAAAATACCTATCGGGAATACAGCTGCTAATGCCATTGCAACTGCTCCTGTGATGATTGTTGAAATGTAGGGAGTTTTGAATTTTGGGTGTACTTTGGAAAATGCTGCTGGCAATAGCCCGTCGTTTGCCATAGTGAAGAAAATACGGGGCTGGCCGAGGAGCATGACAAGAATAACTGAGCTTAAACCAGCAATAGCCCCAAGCTTAATGATTGGAGAGAGCCATGTTAGCCCTGTTGCATCAATGCCGACAGCGATTGGATCAGGAACAGCAAGTTTGGTGTATGGTACGATGCCGGTGAGGACAAGCCCTACGGCGATATAGAGCAGTGTACAGATAATCAGTGAACCAAGAATGCCGATAGGAAGATCGCGCTGTGGATTTTTTGCTTCCTGAGCAGCAGTCGAGACAGCATCGAAACCAATATACGCGAAGAAGATAATCGCCGCACCACGAAAAATTCCCGTCCACCCAAAACGTCCAAATTCTCCTGTGTTTTCGGGGATAAATGGCACCCAATTCCCAGTATGAACATACGAAACGCCAGCCACCAGAAAGAGCACAATAACACTCGTTTTAATAGCAACAATAACGTTGTTAAACCGCGCCGACTCTTGCACACCCAAAACAAGGATAATGGTTATGACGAGGATAATTGCTACTGCAGGAAGGTTGATAAGTGCACCTGTGGTGTGGAATCCTATTCCATCGTCATACGCAAAAGGGGCACTTGTGAGAGCTGATGGAATGGTAATACCGATATTTTTCAGGAGACTCACAATGTAGCCAGACCAACCCACCGATACTGTTGAGGCAGCAAATAGGTACTCAATAATCAAATCCCAGCCGACAATCCATGCAAAAAATTCACCGACAGTCGCATACGAATACGTATAGACACTGCCAGCAATAGGGATCATAGAAGCAAGCTCTGCATAGCATAATCCTGCACACGCACATGCAAAAGCGGCAATAATAAAGGAGATGGTAATAGCAGGTCCGGCATACTGCGAGGCAACTTCCCCTGTCAAAACAAAAATGCCAGCTCCAATAATAGCACCGATTCCTAGCATCACGAGATTAAATGGTCCGAGAGACCGCTTTAAGCTGCCTTCGTGTACGGCTTCGGCACTGTTAATGAGTTCAGCAAGATTCTTTCGTGCGGTAAGATTTGCCATGTACAAGTCTCCTCTCTACTGATATCCAGTGAAACGGTTGTGAACACACGGTGAACTGTTGTTGTCTGCTATTATCGACGTCAGAGTATCTTTGTCGGGGTGTCAGGAATACTGCTGCTTATACACAGGCTTGCATACGCAAGTGAGCTTTGATAATGTTTAGCTAAAGCTACCACTGCCGTAGCGCTGTGCACGTTGTTTGTTTCGGCGGCGTACTATCCACCACAAGCCTATACCACCAACAATTAGAATAAACCAAAGTAGACCGCTACCATTGCCGTTGTTGCTGCTGGTACTTGCAGAGGTAGCAGTAGACTGCTCATCGCTACTATTATCGTCTTGAACGCCAAGAGCGTCGTTACTGAGCACAACGGCAGAATCAACACCGGGGGGCATATACGTGGTATCGCGAATACCGCCACGCTCCCGCTCAAGCTCGGCAACCTTTGCTTCAAGTTCTCGTAGGCGTTGTGCTGCTGCACTGTCTTTTTGTGCAGCAATCTGTAGGTCCTGACGATATGCCATCATGCTCGGGGTGTTCCAATGATTATAAAAAAATAATGCATTCTGCTGAGCGTGGAGATTCGAAAGAGCAGACAGTAAGAAGAGCGTGCTAAACATACCATAGCTTGGGCTTGTGTATGCGATGTATGATGGTGGTGTGAATCCAATGCCAGAGTAATAGTTATTGCGCCGCAGTGCGACATCGCGGTCGTAGTAAGTATAATTGCGGGGAATCATCGTGCTGGAGCGATTATATCCTACACTGGGCGAAGATGGTTTGTATGAATATACTGGGGCTCCGGGTCGGCGAGGAATGCCATAGCTTCGAGGCAATCCACTGGAAGAGCGACTAGAATATGACGGTGAAGAGTAAGAGCGCGAACCACCGAAACTTGATGCGGGGCTCGAAGAATATGATTTTGAAGGTGTGGAGTACGAGCTAGAATAAGACCGTGAGCCACCGAAGCTTGAGGACGGGCGAGAAGAATACGATGATGAAGAGAATGACCGCGATGATGAAGAGAACGACCGTGAGCCACCGAAGCTGCTACCCCCACGCCGTTGGGCAAGCAGTGCCTCAGCAGAAATGGTGTTCACGATAAGTATAATGCAGATAGCGAACCGCATGGTGTGTCTCCTAGAATGTCAAAAATTACGAATGGTTCAAGGATATTGTTCTGTTCTGTTGGCTATGAGATATACATTATGTGTACGCGCATGAAACATAGGTTGCCAACAGAAACAGGAAATAGAAAATTACACTTCAGATTCGTGAGCAACATGACCACTTAGCTGACGCTGTAAAAGTTCAATGTCAGCATCGACCATAATGCGTACCAACTCTTTAAAAGTTGTTTTAGGTTGCCAGCCGAGAATAGTCTTTGCCTTGGAAGCATCACCAATTAGCAGATCAACCTCTGCAGGGCGAAAGTATCGCGGATCTATTTTCACATACCGTTCCCAATCTAAACCTACGTAGCTGAATGCTTCTTCAAGGAATTCTCGAACAGAGTGTGTTTCGCCAGTTGCGATAACATAATCATCAGCTGTAGGCTGCTGAAGCATTAGCCACATTGCCTCAACATACTCTTTTGCATAACCCCAGTCACGTTTTGCATCGAGATTGCCCATGTAAAGGGTGTCTTGTAAACCTGCTTTAATACGCGCAACAGCACGGGTAATTTTCCGTGTAACAAACGTTTCACCACGACGAGGAGATTCATGATTGAACAGGATACCATTGCAGGCGTATATGTTGTACGCCTCACGATAATTAACGGTAAGCCAATAAGCATAGACCTTAGCGGCTGCGTATGGACTACGCGGATAAAACGGTGTTTTCTCATTTTGCGGTACAGCTTGTACTAACCCGTACATCTCACTTGAAGAGGCCTGATAGAAGCGTGCTTGAATGCCTGTTTCGCGAATTGCTTCCAGAATGCGCAATGTGCCGAGCCCTGTTACGTCGCCCGTGTATTCAGGTGTATCGAAGCTAACGCGAACATGGCTTTGTGCTCCAAGATGGTAGATTTCATCAGGTTCTATCTTGCTGATAAGTCGACTAAGGTTAGAAGAATCGGATAGGTCTCCATAGTGCAGAAATAGTTGAACACCAGCATGGTGAGGGTCTCTATAGAGGTGGTCAATGCGTGATGTGTTGAACGTCGAAGCGCGGCGGATAATTCCATGAACCTCGTAGCCCTTTTCCAAAAGAAATTCTGCTAAGTACGAACCGTCTTGTCCGGTGATTCCTGTAATCAGTGCTTTTATCGGCATTGGAGTGCTAAAAAACAAATACCAAGGGTGCATAGTCCACAGTGGATCGTAATATACAAAATAAATCCAATTTTGTTATGTCTGTTTACTGTAATGGCTCTATGAGTGTAGCCTGAAAACGATGCACGCTGTGATATTAGGTGCTTGATGTGGCAAAAGTTGCTCCTGCGCAGACCATGGAGCACAACAGATAGAGAAAACATTCTTTTTGAGATGTGGGAAAATTTAGCAATTTTGATGCTTCATAGGCTGTATTGCCTCTGAATTCTGTTCCATTTTACGCTGGAGTTTTTATCATGCCAGAGCCAATCCACCTTACGGACGATAACTTCCAAGCAGAAGTACTCAACTCCGATAAGCCTGTACTTGTTGACTTCTGGGCTGCATGGTGTGGTCCATGCCGTATGATTGCCCCTGTTATCGAAGAACTTGCTCGCGATTATGCTGGTAAAGCAAAAATTGGGAAGCTTGATGTAGATAACAATCAGCGTGTAGCAATGCAGTACGGTATTCGCTCTATTCCTTCGCTGTTGATTTTCAAAGATGGGAAAGTTGTAGACCAAATTATCGGTGCAGTACCTAAATCTCACATTACTGCAAAACTTGATGCTGTAACAGCGAATTAGTGGGGAAAACACTGAACAAACACTCTCCAGAAACACATGGCGGCTGGGAGAAGACGCATTTGCTAGTACTATACTCCCAGCCGCTAGAGTTTTGTAGGCAGTATGCATGAAAACGTTCGTATGTTCGTCGGTAGGGCAAAATGTACACTCTCAATCATGCTGCATAGATAATTATGACAATACGCATCGGCTATCATGCGCAAAATGTTCTGGGAACAAAGCTCGAGCCATGCTCCCTAGCTCCTCTTACAGGCTATTATCGCACAGGGTGTTGTGATACAGGTGCTGAAGATACTGGCTTGCACACAGTATGTGCTGTAATGACTCTTGAATTTCTGGCGTTTACCCGCTCTCGCGGTAATGATCTCTCAACACCAATGCCACAATTCAACTTCCCTGGTCTCAAGCCTGGCGACCGCTGGTGCTTATGTGTTCTGCGCTGGAAGGAAGCGTTGGATGTAGGCTGTGCTCCAAAAGTTATCCTTGAAAGTACTCACAAGGATGCTCTCCGCTTTGTCTCTTTGGAAGACTTGAAGCGCCATGCCGTGAAGTCCGAGCAGAAAAAGTAGAGAAAAATAGAGAAGGTTCCTTCTTACGAATAATATAGAGCACAGCGCCCATGCTCACAGATTTATTCAATTGCAAGGAAATCAGCAAGGGAAGTCAAGTTTTCTACACATGGCGTTCTGCATGATATGAGCTTCGCACAAGGGGACCTGACTCAACCCATGAGAATCCTATCCGGACACCAATGTCTCGTAGTTCTACAAATTCATCGGGGTGGACGAAACGCTCGACAGGCAAATGGGCTTTAGTAGGCTGTAAGTATTGCCCGAGTGTGAGAACATCAACCCGTATCGCAACCAGATCCTGCATTACAGCGAGCAGCTCTTCACGCGTCTCGCCAAGACCAAGCATAATGCCTGTCTTCGTGCGTAATCCTTGTACTTTTGCTTCATGTAGTACTCTTAGTGTCCATTCATACTTTGCTTGGGGGCGTACACGCCGATAGAGGCGGGGTACTGTTTCTGTGTTGTGATTCAATACGTTGGGTCGGGCATCGATAATATGCTGGAGTGCGTCAAGCTTTCCCTTAAAGTCTGGAATGAGTACCTCGATAGTCGTGTTCGGATTAGCACGGCGCACAGCATGGATTGTTTCAGCAAAAATTCGCGCGCCACCATCGGGTAGCTCATCGCGATTAACCGATGTAATGACTACATGAGCCAGATTCATTGCGCGCACAGCCTCAGCAACGCGGTATGGTTCTTCAAGGTCGAGCACTAGTGGACGTCCTGTTTTTACAGCGCAAAATCCGCAAGAACGTGTGCACGTGTCGCCCAATATCATGAATGTTGCTGTGCCGGCATTCCAGCATTCCGCGATATTGGGGCAGCGCGCTTCTTCACACACAGTGTGGAGCGTTTTGGAGCGCATCATAGCTTTGATAGTAGCATATGTTTCTCCGCCTGGAGCCCTAACTTTCAGCCATTCAGGACGACGCTCTACTATATGAGAGTGTGTGTGCAGACGCTGCTGGAAATTATCATGATGCACGATGTCAGATGTAGTGTCAATGCGCTCAAGATTTTGTGCAGAAGGTGTGTCCATACAAATTACTCGAAGGGTGATGCTAAATGCATGCAAGAGAAATGCTAGAATTGTTTGTTGTGGTATTTATGTAGAGGTGTGGAATATGAGTGTCGTATCTAATCTTGAAGGATACGTAAGGCAAAATCAAGAAATTTGTCTGTAGTGATGTATATCACACAGTAGTTGCCGCATATTCAATAACCTTGCTACGAAATATCTCTGTTGTAAGCCGGCGATGCGAATCGTGCCAAACAGGTTGACCATTACACAGAAGAATAGCTTGAGGGCTCTCATGGCGAATACCAAAGCGTGATTCTATTTCGTTGGAGACAGGTCGTGCTGTTTGAACAATAAGAAAGTACGAGTGAAGAGGCATAGTGTTGTCGCGCAGGAAATCGAGAAACTCTTCCCATGCAGCAGCACTAATGTCGCACGTAGCGCTGTGCTTGAAGAATAAGGCAAGACCACTACGGGATTCTTCAAGTGCTTTATCTAAATCAGCGATAGAGGTGAGTTCATGTGCCTGTGTCATAGTAATCTCTGTCAACT
>JANWZB010000090.1 GCA_025055035.1 Candidatus Kapaibacterium sp. | reverse complement strand
CGAACCCAGCACAATCGTAGCCACACCAGCAACAACAAGTATCCAGCGCAGCTTTCGAAGACCCGACTCAGCGCTACCGAGCACGAAGCCTGCTAGTATCAGAATGCCTCCAAGTACGACAAGAAACATTATACACCTCCAAGTAGTTAAAATGAAATAATTACAACGCCTCGTTATAGTTTACTTTGCCATCTTCGCTCTCCTATATTATCCGCATGGCACTTATCCGCATCCAACCTACACTGCCATCAAGAATCCGTATCTTACACCACTCGCCATCGGTGTCTAAAATGTCTATTTTTGTCCCCTCATGCAGAACGAACAAGTCTTTAGAAGATTCCTGTGGCTCACTTTTGACAGCAATACTTGGGGCAAAAACAATAGCGCTCATAGTTTTATGCTCCTGTTGAAATGCAAACAGCAGCATAACAGCCGCAAGCAGCATTGAAACAATGCATGCCGTGAACAGTATCTTCTTCATACGTGGAGATACGACTATCAAGAATAGCATTGCCGAAAGACAGCACATCCACGCACACACAACCGCCCCCATGCCCCATGTGCTTGGCGTTGCTAAAGAGATAAGAATACGCCACCATCTCACAATAAATACTTGTGGTGCTGGTTCGATATTGTCGATAACACGACGCCGTGCAAGCTCAAGGTTAAACTCGATGTCATCATCTGTTGGGTTTAGGCGGTGGGCGCGCTCATAGTTTAGGATTGCAGATGCTGTATTGCCGAGCTTGTAGTAGCAGTTACCAAGATTAAAATACACTTCCTCAGCCTCTATACCACTGTGTATAAGTTCCTCGTAGAGCTGAGCAGCTCGCTTGTAGTCAGCGTTCTTATAGAAATCGTTCGCACGGGCAAACACTTGCTCCGCTGATTGTGGCTCCGCACGACAAAGTGCAAAGCTGTTCACAGTAATGACGACGGCGTAAAATGACAAGAAACGCACAAAGCAGTTCATCGAGAATACACCCAACATGGTAACACGTGCTGAACGCTCCTCTCTTACATATTCTTTCTTACATAGATGCCTATCGTCTGTCGTAGCGAGCGCCTTTTTACATAAGCCTGCTAACTTACAGAAAAAAACTACAAAAAGGAAATTCTTTAGTTTAGTGCAATCTCTCTAAGCGTTCCATATCAGGCGGTGGAAAGAAAAACTCCCGTGTATTCGTACGAAAATACTGCGCTAGTAATCTTAGCAGCTCAGCAGATTGGTCAATATTGATGTTGCGCGAGCGTATCGCAACAAATAACGCTAGCGAGAAACTCACTATAAAATTCATTGCACCTATACCGACAATACCAAGCGTTGTCCAGATAATCCCTTCGATACCAACTGCCTGACCATTGATGAGCAAACTTGTTAGACCCACTGCAAAGCTACCTGCAGCAAATGTAATATGACGAATATCTAAAGGTAACCCAACAATCACCCCAATGTCAAATGTTATTCCTAGCATACACCCCAGAAAAAAGTTTCCCGCCAATGCACCAAGATTATTCTCAATATACACCGCAAGCCCTTCTATATGACGTTTCTGCAGTATTCTTCTCAGTGCTGGGTGTCGGCGAATTCGTTCGGGGATGTTGTTAAATACAACACTGTTATCATAGTATCCCGAAATCAGTCCCGAAAGAAAGAGAAACACTCCTGCAATACCTGCATATATCAACGATAGACTCAGCATGGGATGTAACTCTGCTACCATTGCATGAGCTTTAGCATTAGAAACTATCGTGCTGCCTACTATTGTATAGAATAACCACGCAAGTATGCATCCAATAGGAAAAGCGACGAGTACGTTCCCAACAAAAGAGATGAATTGACTGCGAGAAATACAAGCAATTGTCTTTACAAGATTGGGTAGTGAAATTTCTCCACGAAGCGCCGACTGCCGCCGCACATCAAGCGACTCAGCAATAGCTGAAGCAGTCATTGCAGGTTGCTTTGTTGCAAGCTTAAATCCAAATAAATGGATAATGATGAATCCCAATCCGTAATTCAAACTAAAAAGTAACGCTTCTCCAAAGGGTGGAAGTTTTCCCATCGCAATCCATATCTTGATACAAACGAGAAATGCCACAACAAGCCCACCCCCCATAGATGAGCGAAAAAACTCCTTGAACTCTTTGCGTGTTGTGGTAATATAATGCTCACCCGTCTTCGCTGCGTTTTCGACAATTTGAAAGGCGAGTAGTGCTGTGTTCTGCGCAAAATGCTTCCGCAAGTTATGATGAGTGTTCTCTGCTTCTACCACCTCTCTCCAAAAGTAAACAAGGCGACGAGTAAATACGTCTGATGCTGGATTAGCAGGCTGTAGTGTCAGATGAATAAGTGCGCGCAAACGTGCGGTATGCTGCATTATGCGCTCAAGTTGGTATGTGAGGCTAAGACTTGTTCCATACACTGCACGATTACGCCGAATAGATTCTACTGCTTCTTCACATTGCACTAGCATTCTTAGTGCGTATTGTGCATGTGTACTCATGCCTTCAATAGGATACAAACCAGATTGCTGAATAGACTCTACATACTGTACTATTTCACGATGCTGCTGCAAAAATGGGAAGCTATTCACAGCAATACTCACCTTACGGTTACTGCTTAATTTCGGCAGTCGGGTTATGACATCCCCTTCCGTTCCCATAGCAGCAAGCTTATGGGATAGCACAAGCAACGCCGACAGTATCTTACTGTATGTCCCAGAATTGTAGCTCAGAGTACCCTGCAGCGAAGACCATCCCAGCACTTGCAACAACTCCACAAGCACATGTTCTGATACACTTTGCAACCATTCGTAGTCTTTGCTATCGTGGAACACCAAATTGACCACACCACGAAGCGTTTCAGCACTGTGCGCAGGAGGTAGTACAGCATATGTGAGCTTTTGCAGTGCTTCGCTGAATAAACCGTGTTGCGACTGTATGCCCGACTCTGCATACAACGACAAATGATAGGAATTATCAAGGAAATGATCGATGTAGTGCCGTAATCCTTCGGCAAGATATGGCTCTGAACGCAAAATACCTATCAACTGCTGTATGCGCTGCTCGGCAATACTGTGGCGATTGATAGCTAAATGCGCTGGACGAATCAAATTGACAAGCTCGATAAGCAACGTAGGTTCGGTGAATTCGAGTAGTTCTGCTGTCGCAATAGTTTGCAGTAAAGGATAAAACATGTGCACAACAAAGAAGAATCCATATACGTGGCTGTGAGTGAAAGCGCTGTTAATCTAGCGTTTTCGCCGTAGCCAGACAAGCAAAAGTTTTCTGTGACGATTTAGAATGTGTGCCCTAAACCAATCTGAATGTTGAGCCACTGTTGCGCAAGCTGTGATAGCGTGAGATTTGGCACTTGGAACAACCATGTCTGCCGAGATGGATCATATAAGCGCATTGCAACATCAACGCGAAATGGTCCGACTGATGTGTCGTATCGAAGACCTATACCACTCGCAATTGCAAGATTCTGAGCAACCTCAGGAAGGCCTACCCTTCCATAGTGCTCTGGTGGCTCAAGGAAGCTGTTGAATGCATTTCCTACATCAAGAAACCACGCTATACCCAGCTTCGAGAGTTGGCGCTCAATGAACGAGCCATATTCGTTGAATTCCGGAGCAATGCTATACCGCCACTCCACACTTCCTTCTACAAGAGAACCACTACCGATAAATTGTCCCACAAATCCCAATGTGCTGAGCGTTCCTGCAAATTCTTTCGTGCTGTACCGTAGTTCTCGTACATTCCATCCACGTACGCTATTACTTCCCCCAGCAAAGAACTGCCGTTCAATTGGAACAAATACACGCAACGGGTTGAGCAAAATGATGTGCCCTGCACGCACACGTGCTGCTACCACAGATTGCTTTGATAATTCCTCGAACCAGCGTATATCTCCAGCTACTCTCACAAATTCCGATGCACCAAGAGGTAGTGCTCCATCTACAGAACACTCAAGGAAGTATCCCTTATGTGGATTAAAGGGATTGTCGCGGTGGTCGCCGCGTGCACCGAGCGTCAGAATTGTACTTGTAAGAAACGGTGTAGAGACTTGATTATACAAATCGCTCAGAACACGATACTGAAACAGCTGCTGCTCTACGATTGTCCGTTCAGCATCGGTAGATACAAGGCGCAGCGCTTGGGCATATGTAGAATCAAAATTTATCGGTCGCTGGCGGTCGAAGTTTACTTCGAGGAATACATGATTGACAATATCACGCTGTGATAGCAGCAGAGGCAGTGATACATACAATTTCCCCGTCTCTAGGAGTAAAGGTGATGCCAATGAAACAAACGCAAGACTTTGCACCGAATAAGAGACCTGTGCTTCCAAATCTAGCCGCTGATTGTATAGCTTCGCAATAAATGGATACGCAAAGCGTCCACTAAGCAGCCCCTCAATCCGCGCATTGATAGCGTTCCCAACAAGAAGATTATTGACCAACGTGTTAATATCTACAAACGCTATCTGTGCCTGTACACTCAGTGTTTGCCCTTCTCCCAAGAGATTTCTATTCTCGTAGCGTGCATTCAGCCCCGATTCCAAGATTGTTGTGTTTGCAATTTGCCCGATAAATCCTCCCATATCTGTTGTATGAATGCGGCGTACTCTTGTTAGAACACGCAAGGCTAACGTCGAGTCTGTTTGGTTTTCATTGGCAGCAACAGTATCGATAAGCGCAACGTCGAACAAACCAAAATTATACAAATTGTTGACCGAGCGAACAAGGGCTGCTTCGCTGTACCAATCTCCAACACGAAGTTCTACAAGCGCACGCGTTATTCTTGGGGAAACATACGTGTACGATGCACTGCTATCAACAAACTCTATGCTTCCTATACGCTTGCGCTTGCCTATGTCAAAGAAAACCGTTACGCTATCACGATTCTCGTGCTCGATAAAAGAAACAATCGGCTTTCTATACCGTGCAGCGTAGTATCCATTATCACGCAGTAATGCCAATATACGTTCGTTCTGCTGCGTCACAGCAGATTGACTAAAGCGCATACCACGTTGTAACGTCTGCAACGCCTGTAGCTTTGGTAATAGGTCTGGGTCGAGATGTTCTAAACCGTAATAGACAATTGTATCCAGTGGTGTTGGATTGTGTTCTACGATATGAAAGATTAGAGAGTTACGCTGAGTTTGAGGATTGCGAAAAAATGCGTATTCCACCTGCACACGATGAAACCCATGCTGGCGGTAATACATTGCAATCGCAGCAGTATCCGCTGCTGCACTGACTCTATCAAAGTAGCGCACACTTGCACTTGCATTCTGTTCTACCTTGCGGAATATAGCATGAAGCTCTTTGGGAGAAGCCGGATTACGCTGTAGCTCACGCAGCATGTACCGCGCTACACGACGACCAATATGTGCCTCGCTTGCTCGTGATGTAATAAGAGCAGCCAGCAGTTCGGAAGGGAATGCCGTATTCCCCACAAATATAATTTCATCTACTTCATAGCGCGTCATCGCCCCCGTCAGTGGGATATCCTGCTCTACTACAAACGCTTGCCATTCCTCCACGGCAGATTGTGTCTGCGCTAGTGTATCAGTCCACATTCCAAGCAGTACAGTGGCACAGAGTGCTAAATATATTGCACACAGCGATTGAGATTGAGTACGAAACAAGATAGAGAATATAGCATAAAAAAACCCGGCTATCGCATGCCGCGTGCCGGGTAAACTTTCAAGTGGTCGTTCGCTAGCCATGAGAAAGGACAGCTTGTTGATGGTAGAGAATACCGCTTGAGAGTTTATTCGTCAAGAACCTATCATCATAGCATCATATCCTGCATGTCTAATAAGGCTGAGGATACTGCTAGTAGTACCCTTCGTCATCTGCATCTTCGTCGTAGTACAGGTCGTCGTCTTGGTTGATAGCATCAGGCCAAATATCTTCGATGCCCTCATAGAGAACATCATCTTCTTCTAGTTCCTGCAAATTCTCGATGACCTGCATCGGCGCGCCACTGCGCTCAGCAAAGTCAATGAGTTCTTCTTTGGTAGCGGGCCAGGGTGCGTCCTCCAGAAATGAAGCGAGCTCAGGCGTCCAAATCATACGACAGTGCACAATTAAGGTGAATGAAATGCTGTTGAGCTTGAGATATGTACGAATTAATAGCAAGTTGCCAGGCGCATGAGCGCCAACTATGTTTATGCTTAGTGCTGGTAGAAAAGGAGTCCTATAACAGAGGACGAACTACTGTGTGCTTTGGTGTATAGTTTATGCTAACAACTTGCGGCTGCAAAATTAGGACATCTTGCAATACTAAATCAAGTTAATTTTCAAACACACTGTTTTCAGCATTCGCACTCTAGGCGCTAAGCTCTCTACAGTCATTACACTAGCATTATTGCTTGAGACAACTTAGCACAACCACGTTCCACCTATAGTCGTATACTAGGGGCTGTGGTCTAGTAGTGCAATTCTCAACTCAACACATCGTCGACTTACATACGCACATTCTGCTCATTCATACCGTGAATAGTATCGACAATTGCTTTAAGGAACTGTCCGCCTAGCATACCATCAATCACACGGTGATCAACTGTGACAGAAATGTAACTCATACTGCGAACAACAACAACATCTTGACCGTCAAGTTCACGTACAACTGGTCGTTTCTCAATCGCACCTAGCCCAACAATCGCACATTGGGGTTGGTTGATGATTGGCGTCCCAGTAAGAATATGGAATGTACCGAAATTGGTCAGGGTGATTGTCCCCCCCGAAATATCATCGGGGGTCAGCTTTTTCGCACGAGCGCGTGCTGCTAGATCGTTCACGCTGCGAGCAATTCCCGTAAAGCTTTGCATATCAGCATGCTTAATGACCGGCACTATCAAGTTGCCGTCTGGCAACGCTGTTGCCATTCCACAATGAATATTCTTATGGCGAATAATCTTTGTTCCTTCGACGCTCACATTAACCATCGGATATCGCTTAACAGCCTCTACAATTGCATAGATAAAAAATGGTGTAAACGTAAGCTTCTGACCTTCGCGCTGCTCAAATTCTGCCTTATAGCGCTCGCGTAAGCGCACGATATTCGTTACATCGGCTTCGGCAATAAGCGTAACATGGGGCGAAGTGTGTACAGACTGTACCATATGCACGGCTATGCGCTCGCGCACCCTATCCATAGGAATAATCTCAATCTGCTGACCATACTTTTTGTATATCTGCTCATCCGTGAGTATTGTCGGGCTTGGCGCTGCTATACTCACCTGGGCAGAAGCTGTCGACGGGGCTTCTGCGACCACTCGTGCAGCTGTAGGAGCTGGGGTTGGTACTACAGTTGTAGAAGTTTGGGGCACATGCACACTAGGAGCAGGCTTTGCACGGCGAGTCTGAAGGTATGCAAGAACGTCATGCTTTGTTACTCGTCCTTCAAGCCCCGTACCTACAATGCTATCAAGCTCTTGCTGTGTGATTCCCTCAACTTTTGCAATTGAACGCACAAGAGGAGAGTAAAACCTTCCACTCGATATACGTGCGATACCGCCTGAATTTCCAGCAGGTACAGACGAAACCGCAGGCATAGGAGGCGGCATGGGTGCTTGCATCACGTTTGCTGGAGCCGGTATAGACGCAGGAGCATTAGAGGCGGACGCCATAGCAGGGCTAGTCGGAGCAGTACTAGCACTAGGTGGTACTGTGGCACTAGTAGCAATTCGTGCAATCACTGCACCAACTTCTACCGTATCACCGACCTGAAAGAGTATCTTAGCAAGCACGCCACTTGCCGGAGCAGGAACTTCAGTATCAACTTTATCAGTTGAAATCTCAAGAAGAGCTTCATCTCGCTCCACTTTGTCGCCTTCTCTCTTGAGCCAATTTAGGATCTTCCCTTCCTGAATAGACTCACCCATTTTTGGCATTATAACATCAACAATTCCACCTTCAGACACTGATACCGATGGAGCAGATTGCCCTACAGAAGCTGATGGAGCAGCCGAAACTAACGCAGGCGGTGGCAGCGGTGCAGCAGCAGGTGCTGGCGGTGGCGTGGGTGCAGCACTTGGTACAGTGGCGCTGACGTCGGTCTCAATATACGCAATCACAGTTCCTACTTCAACTGTGTCGCCAACATTGAAAAGAATCTGTGCTACAACTCCCGCAGCAGGGGCAGGAACTTCCGTATCGACCTTGTCTGTTGAAATCTCAAGCAGCGTTTCATCTCGTTCAACCCTATCACCAACCTTCTTCAGCCAGTTAAGAATTTTTCCTTCCTGGATAGATTCGCCCATCTTCGGCATCACAACATCAATTTTTGCCATAGTTTTGACTCCAAAAGTTAAGGATAGTAGGTAGTAACAGAGTTTCCACAGTCGTATTGCAGGTCTATGGCACAGTCAAGATTACGCACGTAAATCTACACGCATAATCGGCAGATTACACCTGCTCAGAGGTTTCCACGCTGATTACGATCATATCCTCCTCAACATCAAGCCACCACTCGTCGTCAAATTGATCTTGTAGCCTATGTGCTTTGTCAGCTGGAAGATTAGTCTTGATCAGAATGGAAAGATACTCTGTAGCATTGCGTTTATTATCATCCTCATACGCATCATCGTCTTCTTCAGTCTCATGGCGCAATTCTGCTCTCACAAGATGAGATCCAAAAACCTTCACGATATGCTCATACGCATCGGCAAGTATTGGAAAGAGATGTGGGTAATCAGTGATAACCGTTCCAACAACGTTCGGGTTAAACACTGTGTACATTTCCTCGAGTCGTGCCAGCTCTTGCTGCATAGCCCCCCTCGGCAATAGTCACTGGTTTATGGTTTATTGGGTTTATTGAG
The DNA here is from genome assembly GCA_025055035.1 of Candidatus Kapaibacterium sp. Taxonomy (GTDB): domain Bacteria; phylum Bacteroidota; class Ignavibacteria; order Kapaibacteriales; family UBA4661; genus PH2015. The sequence continues at coordinate 3,263 of JANWZB010000090.1, read as the reverse complement.
ATACTACTGTAAGTACTAGTACATATACACAAGGTACAGTACGTTGTACACCTGAGTATGGTTGGAAAGCACTGCACTGCAGCTATCGTATGATAGCTGTAATGAAGCTTACAGTACTAAGGTGTAGGGGCAAATCTAAAGAATTTTTTTTGTTACACATAACTTTTGTTTGCTCCAATGGCAGTTTTTATTCGCTATTTGTACATCGCGTTATCAATATTTTTTCCTTGCAGATTGTTCAAAAAAACAGCAAATTCCTCAATGTGTTAGCTATGTAACGACATTTTCATTGAATCCTCTCGCGTTACCAAGCGATGCAATAATCTTTCATCCGCTGCCAGCATTGAGATTATCGATTAAGCACAAGATTGCACCATAGCTTAGACAATACGCCTTAGATATGAGTAGGTACTCAGGTGCACATACATACTTGCATAGCTTTCCCACAACTACCGTCGGGGACACTAATGCTGGTCAAGCAAAACAGCAGCACAGCGATGCTGGCGCACCTTTTCATGAGTCTCCTCAGTATATCCTTCCTGCCGTACAGGAATCATCGCTGCCACCTCAAAAGCATAAGCGCCGCCGCACAGCACACCGCAAGGAAAAGCGCTTCAAGGGCATTCCTGCATCACCGGGCATTATTATCGGTACAGCAGTAACCTTTGCCGTTGAACCAATCACTATTCATACCAATCCTATTGAACCAGAACAAATACAAGCAGAAATAGAGCGCTTCCTCCACGCTGTACAAGAGTGCACAGCAGATTTGCATCGTACTATTGCTATGGCAAACGAAGAAGCGCCTGTTGTTGCCCCAATTCTTGAAGCACAGCTATTTATGCTGAATGATCCAGCAGTATGCGCTATGGTAAGCAACCTCATCCAACAGCGCCTGTACTCTGCTGATCATGCTATACAGGAAACTTTCGACAGTCAGCAAGCACTGATGCTTCATACAAGCGACCCATACCTACGAGAACGCGCAACCGACATAGAGAATGTAAAACAACGCCTTCTCAACTTCCTTGCCCACCGCAACATTAGTATTCCCACAATTCACAATGATAGTATTGTCATTAGCGAGTCTATTACTCCATCCGATGTTATGCTCTTTCGCAAGCAAGGTATGAAAGCCTTTGCTACCGAACTTAGCGGTATAACATCGCATGCGGCAATCCTTGCGCGTTCTGTAGGCATTCCTGCCGTTGTCGGTCTTGCGAATGTCTGTAAACGTATCCACACTGGTACACAGCTCATTATTGATGGCTTTGCAGGAATTGTCATCACTCACCCTCAGCCTGAAACACTTGAGCATTACAGACAGCGTCAGCAGGAACTTGAGCACAAGGCTCGCATACTTGGAAAGTATGCCACTCTTCCTTCACAGACCCTTGATGGTCATAAGGTTGCTTTGCTCGCAAATGCTGATACCCCTGAAGATATCGAGCTTGCCCGCACTTCCGGTGCTGAAGGTATTGGTCTTGTCCGTACTGAACTTCAGCTTCTTGAACGCCAACTTGTACCAACAGAGCACGAACAGGAACAGTTCTACAGAGAGCTTGCCGAGCGCGCATACCCGCTTCATATCACACTCCGTGCATTCGATATCGGTAGCGATAAATCATTTGGGTTGATTAGCAACGAACCCAACCCTGCTCTCGGACTACGCGGGTTGCGTTTCCTTCTTAAACACCGTGCTATTTTTACTGCACAGATACGCGCTGTTCTTCGTGCATCGTGTCATCGCAATGTGCGCTTTATGCTCCCGATGATTACTACAGTACAAGAGTTTCATAAGGCTCTCAGTATTATCGAAGCATGCAAGACAACACTCCGTGATGCTGGTGAGGATTTCGATAATGCTCTCCCTGTAGGAGCAATGATTGAAACTCCGGCAGCAGCTCTTATCGCACATGAATTAGGAGCCCTCGCAGATTTCTTCAGCATCGGGACAAATGACCTCACGCAATACACTCTTGCAGCAGACCGCATGAATGCACACTTAACGCCCATCTACGACACCTTCCACCCAGCTATATTGCGCCTGCTGCGTACAATTATCGAGGCTGCACATGCTCACAATATTCCTGTTGCAGTATGCGGAGAATTCGCTGCCCATGCAGCTGCAACAGAACTCCTCGTTGGTATGGGCATTAGTGAACTGAGCGTTGCTCATACAAGCCTGCTTGATGTTAAAAAGCGTATTCGCGGCATGCGCTTCTCAACTGCACACGCCCTTGCTAATCACGCTCTAACACTAGCAACAAGCTCAGAAGTTCGGAAGTATCTTATATCCGCAACAACATAACATAGATGCACATACCCTATTTCTGTGCATATAACGCACTCTTAGTATGTCTACAGGCAATGTATCTACACGCCTGTTGCACAAAATTTTGTATATTTCAGCGATTAAAGGTACTTCTGCGTTTGTCTGACGAGAGAGTGTGTGTTTCTTCGTAACCTACCTATTGTTCTCACAAGACACGCTGAAGTGTTGTTATCCACTATTTTTTGTGTGAGGTTTCCATGAGTGTACAGCGACGCCTTCTCACATTTGCGCTGATGCTGATGTGTGCATGCAGCATGTTCCTGTCTGCACAGGCACAAGACATCACTGCTTCAGGTACTGTGCTCGACGACCGCGGCAAGCCTGTTGCCGGCGTTTCGGTCAAGGTTAAAGGTGCATCGGCAGGAAGCTTTTCCGATAGCAAAGGTCTGTGGCGCATACGCATCCCCAATACAAACTCCGCAACACTGGTGTTTAGCTATATAGGCTTTAAGCCTTACGAGCTGAAACTGACAGAAAGCAAGTCTGATATTGTTGTGCGGCTTCAGGAAGATGTCTTAAAAGCATCAGAAATTGTCGTCACAGGGATTGCCACAGGCGTGAAGCGCGCAAGCATACCGAATGCCGTAGGAACAATTTCTGCTAAAGAGCTAATACCTGCGCCAGCACAGACGATAGACCAAGCTTTTGCAGGGAAATTTGCTGGTATTACAATTCGCCAAAATACTGGTGCTCCGGGTGGCGGTATGAGCGTCAACCTTCGCGGTGTTACAACACTTGTTGGTACAGGTCAGCCCATCTACATTATCGATGGTGTCGTGATGAGCAATGATGCTTTGCAAGGTGGTCTTGACGTTATTACCAATGCTACAGGCTTTGGCTCGCCACGCCCACAAGGGCAGCCATCAAACCGCATTGCAGATATCAACCCCAACGACATTGAGGATATTCAAGTTCTGAAGGGTGGTTC
>JANWZB010000008.1 GCA_025055035.1 Candidatus Kapaibacterium sp. | reverse complement strand
ACTGCAGATCCACCTTCTACTTCATTGACTAGCAACCACAATGCAGAAGAAATTGCCAATGAAACACCAGCTATTACAAAGATAACGGACTTATCGGCAGCATCTTGAATAAACTTCCCGATAACCAAGCTTGACATAAGCTGCGGCAAAACAACCGAGAGATTAAAGATGCCCATAAATAGCCCCATACGATTTTTATCTACCTTCTCAGTCATAATAGCAAACGGTAGGCTCACTACAGCAGCCCATCCTACACCAATTACTACCATTAGACTGTATAGTATTATAGCGCTCTTTCCAACGAGGACAACACTCACATACCCTAGCGCCATAATTGCAAGGGCAAGCAAGTGGGTTCGCACACGACCAAAACGCTCGGCAAACGGTTCTAATACGGTAACCGGCAGAATAAATCCAACAGTATTAAGCACAGCGAATGAAATCGCAATCACTCGACCAATACTTGCATCGTCGGTATTTGGCGGAAGAATTTGTTTGGCATAGGCAAACATATACACAAACATTGTTTGCACTCCTAACCAAGAGAATGCATGAGCAATACAGATGCGAATAAATTGACTAATATCTGTTGTACCAGTTGGTAACCCCGCTTCGGCTTGTTTTCCTGAAGATGATGACTGACTCCGTTCAGCTGAAGAAGTACTAGAGGAATATAGTGTGCGAGGCTCAACAACGAACAACACCGGAATAATCGAGAATACAAGCACAAGGACAATCCCAACAGCAATGAGCGCATAGTTGCCCCATATTGCACCGATAATATATGCTAGCACTCCAAACATACCAGAAATTGTTTGCATCCACGTATAGCCCTTCGTGCGTGGGTCGCCTTCGGGGGTGACATCAGCAATAATCGAGCGGGTTGGATTAAAGCTTACGTTAATAGACAAGTCTAGCAATAGCGCAACAGCAATCCCAATCCAGAGAAGATTGGCTGTACCGAGTGCTTGAGCCACAAGATCTATATTTGGTAGCGCCAAAAGCATCAGCGCAGCTAGAATTCCTCCAACAAGAATAAATGGTCGCCGGCGCCCACCCCAAAACCACACATTGTCGCTAATAAAACCAACAAGTACTTGCCCTACAATTCCAGCAATTGGACCAGAAGCCCAGACAAATCCAACTTCTTCAATATTGAGGTGATACTTCGTGCTCATAATCCAGCTTAATGCTGAGATTTGTACACATAAAGCAAAACCCATCGCTGTTGCTGGCAGGCTCAGCACAATGTAAAATGCATGCGTGAGCTTGCGTTGCATTTCAAGCATACAACACCTTTGCAGTTTAAAGTAAACACAGGGAACATTATTGCGAGAGCGCAGAGCATTGCAATGTGTTGCTCTGTACGCTGCAACAGAAATGCGTGGAAAATACGCACTTTCAGACCTCTCTACAAAAAAAATCTCTCAGCTTCGCACACGATTTTGTAAATTTCGCCGCAGTACTTTTCGACTTATTCATTGTCTCTTCTAACCCCATGCACCACTACCGCATACCCTTACGCTTTCGTCTTCTCTTCAGTGTTATTACCGCTCTATCGCTGGTATCGCTGCACTGCTCAGGTGGCATCAATATGTTCAGCACCGAAACCGATGCCCAGCTTGGCAAGCAAATGGACGATCAAATCCGTCGAAATCCCCAAGAATACCCGATATTCCGCGGCAATCCCGCAATACGGCAATATCTTCAGGACATGACAAACACTATCATTCGTTCGGAGCATGTGCAGTATCGCGGGATATTTCCTTACATCGTCGAAGTTATTCACGATGATAACACCATCAATGCATTCTGCACACCGGGTGGGTATATTTATGTGTACACAGGTCTTATGAAAGCTGTCGACAACGAAGCAACGCTTGCAGGCGTTATGGGTCATGAAATTGCCCATGCGGAACGCCGTCATGGTACATCACGCATGACAAAAGCGTACGGCTTACAGATTCTCTTGCAGGTTGCTCTAGGACAAAACCCAAGCCAACTTGCTACGATTGGTGCAAATCTGTTCAGCGGCTTAGCACTCTTGAAAAACAGTCGCATGGACGAAGAAGAAGCAGACGCCTATTCGTTCAAATACCTTCAATCAACACCTTGGTATCCTGGAGCAATCAAGTTTTTCTTCGAAAAGGTCATGGCAGCAAGCGGGAGAGCACCTCAGGGCTCACAATCTACTCTTTCGGCTATTTCTTCAAGTGTGGAACGCCTACTCTCAACGCATCCTTTACCTCAGGACCGCATCGACGCAACCAATCGGCGCATTGCAGAAGCAAATCTTCCTCCACCGAGTGAAACAAATCTCCGCTCGGTTCCATACCGACGCATTAGGCAACTTCTGCCATAGCTATTCTGTCCTATAGACGCATAAACACATTCCTAAAGCACACTACGCCTTTCCCCGCTCTGCGCTGAAACACAAGAGGATATGAAGTCGAAAACTATCTATGCTTGTCAACACTGTGGTTTTACTGCACCACGCTGGACGGGAAAGTGTCCGTCCTGCGGCGAGTGGAACACAATGATTCAGGAGGTGCAGCATACAGGTACTATGCGTGCGTCCCATCGTCTTCTTCCTCACAACCAAGCGACACAGCGTTCCAGTCCTGTAGCACTGAGTGATATTGAACACAACGACATAGAACGCATACATACGGGAATAGCTGAGCTTGATCGCGTGCTTGGTGGGGGCATTATGCGTGGCGCAATAACGCTTGTTGGCGGCGACCCTGGTATTGGGAAATCTACCCTTATGCTTCAGATGTGTGCCCATCTTTCCAGCCACGCTCCTTTATACATCACCGGCGAAGAGTCATTGCAGCAAATCAAGTCCCGTGCACACCGTCTCAACATTGATTCTTCAGGGCTTCGTGCTCTTGCCGAAACAAATGTTGAAACAATCATCGATGTTATTCGCACGTCAAGCATTGGTGTTGCTATAATTGACTCCATCCAAACCTTGTTTCGCTCCACAATAGATTCCGTACCCGGAAGCGTTGTACAAATTCGTGAGTGTGCTGCACTACTCATGAATGCTGCTAAAACCCTGAACACACCTATTTTTCTGATCGGGCATGTTACCAAAGATGGCACAATCGCCGGACCCAAAGTGCTGGAGCATATCGTCGATACGGTTCTACAGTTCGAAGGAGAGCAAATTTATTCCTATCGCATCATACGTGCTACAAAGAATCGCTACGGCTCAACGAACGAAATTGGGGTATTCGATATGAGCGAACGTGGATTGCGTGAGGTTTCCAACCCATCAGAAGTTTTTTTATCTCAACGCCACGCAGACGAACCCGGCACGGCGGTCGTTGCTGCTATGGAAGGCTCTCGCCCACTACTTGTCGAAGTGCAAGCCCTTGTAACACCAACAAGCTACAATGTGCCCCAGCGTAGCGCCACAGGGCTTGATTATCGACGTTTGCAAATGATCCTTGCTGTGTTGGAGAAGCGTCTCGGGGTGGCACTTGGCAAGCATGATGTTTTTGTTAACATTGCTGGTGGACTACGCCTCGATGACCCAGCTATTGACTTAGGCGTCGCAGCAGCAATTGTGAGCTCATTTCGCGACATTCCTATACATGCCGATACAGTTCTCATCGGTGAGATCGGTCTTACCGGAGAAGTCCGAGCAGTCTCATCTATCGAACAACGTGTCAATGAAGCGCATAAGCTGGGCTTCACGACTATTCTTCTTCCTGAAGCTAACATGAAGCGCTTTGCTACCCCTCCATTGCGTACCCTTCGCCCTGCTAACCGCATTCTCCCAGCACTATTAAGCGCGCTTAGAGAAAGCACACCGACAGCATAAGGGCTTACGCTTGCCTACTTTCGTAACTTCTTATGCACCGTTACTTTCTAAAGCTATGCCACACTATACTCGCGAACAACAGCTTGCTCAAAGTGCCGATAGACATCTTGTTGTAATAGCAGGTGCGGGAGCTGGCAAAACAAGTGTACTCGTACAGCGTTTTTTGCATCTTTTATTCGATGAACGAATTTATGCCGACGTGCGCCATATCACTGCTATTACCTTTACGCGCAAGGCTGCCGCTGAAATGCATCAGCGAATCAGCCAAGAAATTGAGCAGCGCCTTGCCAATCCCGCTTACAAACACCAATGGCGGCGCATTAAAGCTGTACGAGAGCGCTTTTCTAGCGCGCATATTTCGACTATCCACAGCTTTTGCGCCCGATTGCTCCGAGAATTTCCTATTGAGGCAGGAATAAATCCAAACTTTATAGAGCTTGAGCCATATGAAAGCCAAAGACTCAAAGAACGTGCTATCGATGCAACACTCGAAGCATGGCTCGAAACACCAGCAGTAGAACAAGCAACACCAGATGCTCTTACTCGCAGCACTCCACCTCAGTCTATGCCTAACAAGCGCGATACTGTACGTCGCCTATGGCTACTCTTCGGAAAAACAAACCTTATGAAGATGTTGTCCTTTCTTCTTGAAAGTGCTGAGCGATTTCACACCATTGATATGCTGTACCGAGAAAATAGCATCGATACCCTGCTTCGTACCTACGAGCAGCACTTTGTGAAGGAATTCTTTACCACGATATACAGCTATACATCAACTCTTGAGCAAGCAATCAGCATAATAAATTTAAAAGCACTGAAGCAATCATCTCAATCCCAACTTGATTATCTCCGCACATGCCTTATCAGCACTCAGCGTCAGTTAGAAAACATCATATCATTTGACAATAGGACATGCTTAGATTCTTCTCTGCTGACGTGGCAGCATGCTGAAGACATAGCGCAAGATGTAGACCATGCACTATCGCTAGATAAGCTTATAACAAAAAAAGGATCTCTAAGCAAGAACACCATAAGCATACGGAACGACAAATATTTTCTTGACAAAGAACGATACGACTACCTCAATAATGAGGCAGAGGCTCTGTTTGGTAAGGTCAAGAGTATGCAGAAAGCTCTTCCACATCACCGCTACCACCGTACAATGCAGGAGATTGCCTATGCGCTTGTAGAGATTGCTCGCGATGCATGGGCTTTCTTTCAAGCTGAGAAAGAACGCCTGAGCGCGCTCGACTTCGATGACCTTGAACTTCGTGCAGATGCACTGTTGAACAATCCAGAAGTCTGCGAAAAAGTGCGCACGACCATTCGGTTCTTGATGATTGACGAATTTCAGGATACCAACGAACTGCAATACCGTATCATCAAAAAAATCGTTCCCTATCTCAGTCAGCTACCTCATGGCAATGACACTACTCTACCAATACTATCGCCTTCTACAAATCTCTTCATCGTTGGCGACCCAAAACAGAGCATTTATCGCTTTCGTGGTGCTGATGTACGAGTATTTGGCAAGGCTCAGCGCGATATTGAAGAGCTCAATGCATACTTACTGCGGACACATCACATACAGCACACATTTGCTACAGCTTTTGGATATATTACACCGCATCCTGACAAACCCGAAGAAGCGTTCGGAAAGATTAGTCTGCAAGTTACTTTTCGTCTTCTGCCAGAAATCGCAGCATTCGTTAATCGCGTTGCCGGGCGGCAACTGAGTTCCGACACAAGTGATTTTAGCGTTGCATACGAAGATATCATTTGTGGCGTCTGCAACGCTCCAATACGCGGAACAATTACTATGCTGATAGCACAGTCAAATGCTCCAGAAGATGCAGCATTGCACAACACAGATGAATACCCAATATTGGAAGACCCAGAGCAGCAGATAGACCTTTCGCAAGAAGAAAGCTCAGATGCAGAATTACCCTCCGAAGCACAACTCCTTGCTGAGTACATCCATGCAATCGTCGAGGGTACAAGTCATGAACCTGTTTTTGTGCGCTCGCATGATGGAGCACCACGCCGAGTAACATACAGCGACATTATGATTCTGCTACGCTCGCGCAACCACATCGATGACCTTGTAGCAGCACTGCGGCAATACCGTATTCCGTTCAAGGTAATTGGTGGGCGTGGCTTCTACGAACAGCAAGAAATCCTCGATATGCGCTCATTTTTGCTGTTCTTGCAGAATTCGCATAATGATATTGCCCTTGCAGCAGTGCTGCGCTCTCCATTCTTTGGTGTCAGTGATACAGAACTCTACGCAATCTCTCGTACTGAGGTTAGCGTATCGCGCAGCGGCGGTACATCATCATTCTGGGAACAATTCCGAGAATACTGCACTGCCCCCCATACTAATTCTACACAGAAGCCCAGCGACAGTGCTCTGTATGCCTACACTACTCTCAACAATCTACTTCCGCTTGCAGCACGATTGTCTTTGCCCTCCCTCCTTCGTACTATTCTGGAGCAAACATCGTGGCGTGCTATGGCTGCTGCACACGAGCGCTTCGAGCAAATTGAAGCAAATCTCGAAAAACTTCTCACGCTCGCGCGAGCGTATGAACAAAAAGGATTCCGCAACTTGTATGATTTTACAGAAGAACTCCGCACTGTAGCAGAGTATGCACCCGACGAAGCAGAAGCAGACATCAGCACAGAAACACAGGGTGTGCAGATTATGACAATTCACGCTGCTAAGGGCTTGGAAGCACCTGTTGTAGCGTTGTATGACGCTTCAGGTACTCCCAGAGATTTTGGCAGAACACCGCTGATTGTAAATTCGGCATTAGGAATTTCTTTCAAAATGCCACGCATATGCAGCGACGGTACAGTTGAAACGATTACAACACCACTCCACACTCTCGTTTCTATATACGAAGATCTCGCTATAAGGGCAGAGGCTCGCCGCTTATTGTATGTTGCTCTTACGCGTGCGAAAGATCACATCATTGTTTCAGCATCGATTGCTAAAGAAGCTTCTCGCAGCGGTATGCGCCAAGTCGATGTACGAAGTTTCCTTGGTATGATATTGCAAAGCCTTGATGCCCAGAAACTTGATCTCTTCCATGAACCATATCTTATACATAATCTCCAAGAGCGCGTAGCAATACTTTCTGGCAGTAACACAATTCCGCATGATATTGAACTCTCAGTGCCTATTTACCGAGCGCGTGAACAGTTTATGCTAACGGATACTAGAACTTCACATTCTGATAGCACCTCTGCCCATGAAGGAAAGTATCGACTGACACAAAGCTCCCCACCACGTCTTATAGGCACTCTCACAGCAGATGTTGAAGGGGATATGTACTCAGCGTCGCAACTTATACTCTTCCGACGCAATTCCGATGACTATGAGCGCCTATATCGCTTAGGCTTACCTCCACTCGATGAACACGGGTTGCTTAATGGTAGTGCCTTCAGTACGGGCGATGATGGGGATATAACCCGTGGCACAACTGCTGGCGAACGTATTCATGCATTGCTGCAGCATCTTCCTGTTTGGATGAATAGTCGAGGCGATATCCAATCTAATGCATTTGACCGTGTATTTGAGCGCATTGTTGATAGTCAGCCACAGATTATACCACCTGAACTACGCATTCGGCTGCAGCGAGAGCCTCTTGCTGTAGCTGCGACACCCCTTGTACAGCGCTATGCCCAGCTTCTTCATCAAGCACAGTATGAGTATCCCCTTCTTCTGCCCGTTGGGAACGATTTTCTTATCGGCACAGTAGATGTTATGTTCTGGGCTTCGCCCACAACACTGGAAATATGGGACTGGAAAACACACCGCGTCGGCTCATCGCGCGATATGGATTTTCTTCTCGATGAGTACCACTTCCAGCTCGAAGTATATGCCTATATTGCTTCATTTCTTATGCCACATGATAGCACGATTATAACACGCCTTCTGTTCACACGCCGAGCTTCAGCATTAGCCCGCGACGATGACTGGACACGCACACGGGAATTTACCCCTTCAGGTCTTGCTCGTGTTGGAGAAAGTATTCAGCGTACCATACAAGATATTCGATGTAGAAGCTACTATATTTCCTCATTGCCTACTACATAGTTCAGAGATTATGCAATCAGGGATTAACTGCAATAAACAATTTGTTCGTTTGCAGGATTTATGGGTAGAAGGAATATATCAAACCTTTGGGCTTTCTCACCTTTGAAACTCCGCATAAAATTGCTATATTCTTTCGTCAGCCTGTATCACTTGCCGCGTGGTACTACCACTCATTGTGTGTTCTTTCACAATCAAAGCGTATGGGAAGTACGCGGAAGGGAGGGAATCAGTATGCATTTTGCTCATCGCTTGAATCATTTGCCTGCTGCATGGCAGGAACGGCTTGGTTACGTACTCGATTGTATGCGTATTGTACTCGGCATAATTTTGGTGTCCAAAGCAGTCCAATTTATTGGAAATCGCGAATACCTCAACAACTTGTTTGCCAATGCAAAGGATTTATGGTTTATTCCAGCAATAATTACGCACTATGTTATTCTAGCGCATCTTGCTGGCGGTGCAATGCTGATTGTTGGTTTACTCTCGCGGGCTGCGGCTCTATTGCAAATACCGATTCTCCTTGGAGCAGTATTCTACGTCCAGCTACCACAAATGCTCAATGCCCATGAACCACAACAACTTGAATACGCACTCATGGTACTCCTTATGCTAGGCATTGTTGTTGTTCATGGGGGTGGGAAGCTTTCGGTGGACTATCTTGTTTGGGGTAAGCCTGCCTCTCCAAATACCCCAGAACAACCGAGTCAGCATGCTCCGTAGCGTACAATGTGCCTTGCATATGTTAGAACTTCGGGTTTGATCGAACACTGGTACTTCTAAAGCACAGTCTGCTTACGCTCTGCGTCTCAGACTGTGCATTTTTTATGGAGCAGTGATTAACATTGCACCTACAAGCATGACCACTCTCATCGTGAAAAATCGCCATAACGCGCGCTTACGCTCTGGACATTTGTGGGTTTTCCGCGATGACCTTGAATCTATCCCTTCTTCGCTTGCTCCCGGAGAACTTGTGGCTGTACAAAGCGCTGGTGGGCATCAGTATGGCACTGCACTCTTTCACCCGACCAGTCTTATTGCTGCACGGCTTCTTTTGTCCACTACATCCGAGCTTTCTGCAGAGTTTTTCGTTGAGCGCATTCGTCAGGCGCTAGCCTTGCGCGAGCGTGTTCTACCTTCAGAGCGAACATTTCGTCTTGTTTTTGGCGAATCTGATTTCTTGCCTGGATTGATTATTGACCGGTACCACGATATTACACGCCACCAGAACAATGAATATTTTGTGCTTCAAACACTCTCAGCAGGCATGGATAACAAAAAAGACGAAATTTGTACGGCATTGCGCATCGTCTTTCCAGCTACTCATGGTATTCTCGAAAAGAATACTTCAGCTCTACGCCAGCACGATGGGCTAGACAAGCGTGAAGGGATATTGTGGGGCACAATTCCACCTGCTATTACTATTGCAGAACATGGCATTCTATCGTCGGTATCGCTACTGGAGGGACAAAAAACAGGCTATTTTCTTGACCAAAAACTGAATCGCCTCAAGGTCAAGGGACTCGCTGCAGGCTTACGTGTTCTGGACTGCTTTACCAATCAAGGGGGATTTGCACTACACGCCGCTTGTGGTGGAGCACACTATGTGCTGGGGCTAGACTCATCGCAGACAGCTATCCAACGATGCCACATCAACGCCGAACTCAATGGATTAAGTGATATTGCTACATTTCGCTGCGAAGACGTGACAGGATATCTTCAAAATGCCGTAGAACACTACCGCAATGAACCTGAGCGTCCATGGGACATGATTATTCTCGACCCACCTGCATTCGCCAAATCGAAACACCATATTCCTCAAGCAAAACGCGGGTATGCCAGAATTAACCGCATGGCACTTCGCCTCCTACCACGTGGTGGTCTGCTCGCAACAGGCAGCTGTTCGCATCATATCAGCGAGGATATGCTATTCAATATCATCCTTCAGGAAGCAGAGCGCGAACGCCGACAACTACGCTTACTCTTTCATGGAAGGCAATCCCCCTGCCATCCTATCCTAGCAAGTATGCCTGAAACATCCTATCTGAAATTCTTCATCTTCGAAGTTATATAGCTTTATGCTTACCTCTCCTAATGAAGAGCACTCTCTCGCATGATCATAATACACCCACTATACAATTTTCTGCTTGTTTTCTTCGTCTTTCAGTGAGATATGGCTTACAATACTAGGCTTGAATTCACAGAATCATTCGCAACATCATCCCCTGCCGTTCTTTATGGGTACGCTCAATGGCTTTTCTCAGAGTGCATCGGTTCTATCTCACGATGGAGTAGACGACCGCGATACCTTAGCAATCCGTACAGCATTGGAAGAAGTTCTTGATCCCGATATCGGTAGAACTCTAGGCGCACTAGGTGCTGTCCATAGTATTGAAGTCCACGATGACACTGTGCACGCATATTTACTGCTGCACGCACCATTGCATTTTGTTGCTGAACGCATTAATTATGCTTGCAAGGAAGCAATATCACGCGTCGTTCCTGCTTCGTCTGTAGAAATTTTTGTGCAAGAGCGCCTTCCCGAACGAGCAAGCAACCGTCCTTTGCCTCAAGTGAAACACATCATCGCCGTTGCTTCGGGCAAAGGTGGTGTTGGCAAATCTACAATTGCGGCAAACATTGCTACAGCGCTTGCACGCAAAGGTGCTGCTGTTGGTCTTCTCGACGCAGATATTCACGGTCCGAGTGTGCCAACCATGTTTGGTCTCGAACATGCTGAATTGCACGGACGAAAGAATGAACATGGGCAGTTTATTGGTTATCCACTTGAAAAGTACGGTGTAAAGCTAGTTTCTATGGGGTTTGTTATGGGACGCGACCAAGCTGCAATTATGCGCGGACCCATGCAAGCGGGATATCTGAGTACATTTATTGAGCAAATCGAATGGGGAGAGCTCGACTATCTACTCTTCGACCTTCCTCCCGGCACAGGCGATATTCAGCTTACCATGGCACAGCGTGTTCCTCTCACAGGAGCAGTAATTGTTACAACGCCCCAAAACCTTGCCCTTGCAGATGTTCGGCGTGGCATTTCTATGTTCAATCGCGTGAATATCCCTACACTCGGCGTTATTGAGAACATGAGCTACTACATTCTCCCTGATGGCTCGCGCGACTACATTTTTGGTCAGGGGGGTGGGGAACGTATCGCTCAAGAGATGAGCGTCCCATTTCTTGGCGAAGTCCCTCTGAATATCAATATCCGCAGAGGCAGCGATGAAGGCATGCCCGCTGTTCTAAATGACCAAGCACCACTGCAGCAGAAGGCACTCATGGAACTGACTGCGAAAATTGCTGCCGAAATTCGTCGCCGTAGTGCTACTGGGCAACAATCCCCTACAGTGGAAATTAGTCTCTAGGGCAGCTTGCACGGCACTGTTTCTACTATTCGTTTTACAATCGAATTGGCACAGGCTTCACTTTCCATATGTCATTTGCATACTCGCGTATTGTGCGATCGCTAGAGAACTTACCACTGCGTGCTGTGTTAATGATAGACATTCTCGTCCATACATCACGCTGACGCCATATCTCATTCACACGCTCCTGTGCTTGGATGTACGAGGCAAAATCCGCACAGACAAAGTACCTGTCTCCGCCATGCAAGAGCGAATCAATAATTGGCTGAAAAATACCGGGCTCATGCCGCGAAAAGTAATTATCACGTATCATATCGAGCACGCGGCGCAAGTCTTGATTATTCGTGTAGTACTCCCAAGGATTGTAGGAAGAACGCAGTGCAGCAACCTCCTCAGCAAGTAACCCAAAGATAATAATGTTCTCATCCCCAACTTCCTCGCGGATTTCTACATTCGCACCATCCATCGTTCCAATCGTAATTGCCCCGTTCAGTTGAAACTTCATATTTCCCGTCCCGCTCGCCTCAAAGCCCGCTGTGGAAATCTGCTGCGATACATCAGTGGCAGGAATAATGCGCTCGGCAAGCGAAACAGAGTAGTTTTTCAGGAAAAATATCTTCAAGCGATTGCCAATATCTGGATCGCAATTCACTACTGCTGCCACAGCGTTGATGAGCTTGATAATGAGCTTTGCCATGTAGTACCCCGGTGCTGCCTTCCCAGAAAAAAACACCGTGCGTGGTACAAAATCTCCCGATGGGTTATCCTTTATTCTCGTGTAGAACCAGATACAGTGCAGCACATTGAGCAGCTGGCGCTTGTACTCATGCATGCGCTTAATGTGGCTATCGAATAGAGAAGTAGGATTAATACGGGTTTCGTAGTCGTTCTGAATATAGATATACTCGATAAGATTCTGCTTGGCTATAGTTTTAGCGATACGCCACTCATCGAGAAATGCGGGGTCGTCTGCAAATTCTTCTAATCGGCGCAGTTCCATTAAGTCTTTTACCCATCCATCGCCAATACGACTGCAAATAAGCTCAGAGAGCAAAGGATTTGCTAATTTCAACCAGCGCCGTTGCGTGATGCCATTTGTTTTGTTGTTGAATTTATGCGGGTATAAGCGATAAAAGTCCCGAAATAGCTCATTACACAGAATCTTTGTATGAAGCTCTGCAACGCCATTGACAGAATGCGATCCAATAATTGCTAGATGCGCCATGCGAATGTATTTCGCTTCCCCCTCTTGAATAATCGAGACGCGTGCGATAATCGGATCATTGTCATCATAGAACATACGCACCATCTCCAGAAAGCGGTGATTGATTTCATAAATAATTTGCAAATGGCGCGGCAGTAGTTCCTCAAATAACTTCACAGACCAGCGCTCGAGCGCTTCCGAGAGCACAGTGTGATTTGTATAGGCAAAGGTGTTCGTCGTAATGTACCATGCTTCGTCCCACGACAAGCCTTCTTCGTCAAGCAAAATCCGCATAAGCTCAGGAATTGCAATAGCGGGATGCGTATCGTTGAGCTGAATTGCAACTTTGTTCGGAAACGCACTGAACGTTTTATGGAGCTTTTTGTATGATGCTATGATATCGTGCAAGCTTGCCGATACAAAGAAATACTGCTGTTTTAGGCGTAGCACCTTGCCAGCAACGGTATTATCGTTAGGATATAGCACTTTCGAAATAGTCTCTGTCTCTGCTTTTTTTTCTACTGCACCGAGATAATCGCCCGCATCGAATGCACGAAAATCGAAGTCCTGTGTTGCTGCTGCTTGCCAGAGCCGCAAGCTATTGACAGTGCTTGTACCATACCCCGGCACAGGCACATCATACGCAACAGCGAGCACATCTTCTGTATCTACCCATGAAAAGCGCAACCTGCCTCGGTCGTCGGTATAGCTTATTACACGCCCACCAAACTTTATACGGTAGGTTAAATCTTCACGCAGCACTTCCCACGGAGAGCCGTATCGAAGCCAATTGTCGGGATACTCCACTTGATAGCCATGTTCAATTTCCTGCTTAAAGATGCCAAATTCATAGCGAATACCATACCCAAACGCAGGGAGTTCGAGAGTTGCCATAGAATCAAGGAAGCATGCAGCTAAGCGCCCTAAGCCTCCATTGCCCAAACCCATGTCATGCTCAATTTCCCGAATCTCATCAAGGTCATATCCTAACGACTTCATAATAGCCTTGCACTCGTCGCGAAAATTCATATTTATAAGTGCATTCCCCAGTAGGCGCCCCATGAGAAACTCCAGTGAAAGATAATACACCTTTTTCACATCGCGCTTATCATACTCGCGCTGTGTACGTATCCAATCACGAATCATGCGGTCGCGTATCGAAAGTGCAAGAGCTTTGTAAGCATCTTCATGGGTCACAGTCTCGCGATCTCGCACAAGCCGAAATTCCATGTTTTCGGCAAACTGGTTGCGCAAAGAGTACGACTCAGGATCCTCACTATCGGTGAAAAATAAGGGCTGCGGTTGTGATTGAGCTATCTCTTCACGTTCTGTCCGCCTCTTGCCACGCTTTGTCATAACTTTGTCACTGCATTATAGTTCAACAGGACATTGTAACGCAAAGAAAATACACAAAGCACATGAATGCACAAGCAGAAAAAGCACTGTGATTATTCGGGCGAAAGTGATAGATTTGTGTTACGTACATTGCTACCTCATTTCCCTCCTACTTAATTATTTATTGAGGCGCACTTGGGCACGCCATACTCTACCTCGACAGAATAATCCTTGTGTTTCACCATTGAAAAGGGTACAGCTATGAGCAACACCACCATGCATCGTGCACCAGAGGTTCATGAATACAAAGCTGAAATGAAACAGCTGTTGCATCTTATCATTCACTCTCTTTACACTCACCCGGAAATCTTTCTGCGCGAACTTATTTCTAATGCTTCTGATGCTCTGAACAAAGTACGCTTTCGTGAGCTGACTGGTCAGGCTGTACTCGATAGCGGCACTCCGCTGGAAATTCGCATTACGCTTGACCGCAACGCTCACACTATCACTGTCGAAGATACAGGCATCGGTATGACAAAGGACGACCTTATCAATAGGCTAGGTACAGTTGCGAGCTCAGGAACGCTAGAATTTGTCAAATCTCTAAAGGAACAAGGGAAAACGCTTGATGTTAGCATGATTGGCCAATTTGGCGTTGGATTCTATTCAGTATTTATGGTTGCCGACGAAGTCGTCGTAGAAACGCGTCATGCCGAGCCGGATTCTATCGGCTTGCGCTGGAAGTCCGACGGCAAGGGCAGTTTCACTATTGAAGACATCGATAAACCAACTCGTGGTACACGCATTAGCTTTCGACTGAAAGATTCTGCAACAGAATTTAGCGAAGAGTATCGCGTTCGTTCGATTATCCAGAAATACTCGAATTTTGTTGACTTCCCGATTCTCATCGCTTCTCAGGGATCAACGCTGCAGAAAGTCAATACCATTCGTGCGCTATGGCAAGCACCAAAAGACACTATTAATCCTGATGAAGCGCATGAGTTTTACAAATTTCTCACACACGATTATCAAAGTCCTTTAGGCTATCTGCATCTTGCCATCGAAGGGTCAGTCAATTTCAAAGCCCTGCTCTTTATTCCCGCCACACCACCTGTACGCCCATTTATCCTCGACAATGACAAGTCTCTGCACTTATACACCAACAAAGTGCTTATAGAAGAGCATTGCAAGCACCTACTCCCCGAGTACCTGCGTTTTGTGCGTGGTGTTGTCGATACGGACGATTTACCGCTCAACGTTTCACGCGAAGTAACACAATCTAGCCCACAGATGGCAAAAATCAATAAAGTACTGACTAGCAAAATTCTGGGTTTACTTCACGATTGGTCAGCGCATGACCCTGACAAATATCAGCGCTTCTATACAGCATTTGGGCAACAGCTAAAACTCGGTATCAATACAGACACTGCGAACCGCGACCAAATTGTTCAGCTACTACGCTTCGAAACAACTCACACAGCTCATGGCTCACTGCGTTCGTTGAAGGAATACGTAGAACGCATGAACCCCGAGCAACAGGAAATATACTTCCTGACAGGTGAGCACCGGGACACGATGTTGAATAACCCGAACCTTGAGTACTTCCAGAAGCATAGTATCGAGGTTCTTCTTCTCACAGACCCTGTCGACATCATTATTATCCCAACAATTGGCGAGTTTGAGGGGAAAAAGCTTGTTTCTATCGACAAAGCAGATATTCGTACTGTTGCAGCATCATCACAAGAACAGAAAGAGCCTTCAATGCTTGATTCCGCATTGCTTGCGCTCTTCAAAGAAGCTCTGGGCGACAAAGTCGAGGACGTCGTACCATCCAAGCGCCTTGTCGATTCTCCAGTTACTCTCGTTGTTGGCAAAGAGGGCATGGACGCTCAAACAGAGCGCATGATGAAAATGCTTGATAAAACCTTCAAAGGTGGGCGCAAGATACTCGAAGTGAATATGGAGCATCCTCTCATCCGCAATCTTTCACGCTTGCAGCTTGCTCAAGCTGGGAGCCCACTTTTACGGCAATATATTCTTCATTTGTACGAAGGTGCTCTTCTTCTCGAAGGGAATCTGCCGTCTCCAGCAATCTTTATACGGCGCATGATTGAGATCATGACCGACGCCACAAGGTAAAGCAGCTAGCGAGGCTGCACCGAGAGGTAGCGCTCTAGCTGTTCAGCCATACGCTGTGCGAGCATGTTGGCGGGGTTGATGCGTAGCGCTTCTTGAATAGCCTGCTTCGCCTCGCCGTACTTACCTCGCTGGCTTTGCACAACAGCAATATTGAGCCATGCAGCATCGGCTGCTACACCAAAACGCGTCGCCTCATAATAAGCAGCAAGTGCGCTATCGAGCAAACGAGCGCGTAGTGCTGCGTTCCCACGCTCCAGTGCTTCTTGTGCCGAACATAAAGCTAAACGCCTATTGATTTCTGCATCATACGGATATAATGCAACGGCTTTTTGCAGATATGGTAAAGCTTCTGCATAGCGCTGCTGCCGTGCATAAAGAGAGCCAATATTTGCAAGCGGAAGGTGTGGTGTGATGTTATACTGCAATGCCTCACGATAGCATGCAAGAGCCGAATCTAATACAGAGTCTGGCAGATTTGGCAAATGCGCCGATATAGCATGCCCACGAAACATTGCCCAATCGTATCGGTACTCGCGGTTTTCCGGCTCACGCTCAAGAGCTTCACAGTAATAGAAACGAGCAGAATCACGATTGGGCGTATCTTCGTATGGTGCATAGCGCTCGAAGTACAGCGCCAACGTGTAATAGCCACGACTGTAGGCAGGAGCAAGCTCTATAAGCGCATGAGCACTGCGATATACCTCCTGTATGTATATAGCACGCTCTAGAGAATCTCGTGTATCTTTTGCCTTGAGCGATGCCTCTACTACTAGTCCCGCATGCGCCTTTACACTTTGTGGAGTACTCTGCACAGCAGCACGCGCTAGCTGGTATGAATTTTGCCATGCAGGAATGTACAACAGCGAGCGTACCGCATAGGCAATGACGATACAGCCCCATAGCACAAATGCAAATCCTTCCCAACCTTGTATTCTTAATCGCCCCCCAGCCCACAGAATACCCGTACTCAATGCTACTACCCATCCAACTGACGGAAGAAACATGAAGCGATCTGCCATTGCCGCACCAGCATACACCACGAGGTTCGACACAATCGACATAGCTACAAGCATCCACAAAAGACCAAGTGCCGGACGATTATCCACCGCATTCACCGAGCGAATATACCACAATGCATGAGCAGCAAGCGCTATAAGCACAAGAAGCGCACCTATTGGTTTCCAGCCCCAGTGTATCGGCTCAATGACTCGATAGCCATAATCATACGAAAGCACCAAAGGATACAACAGCTTGCCCACATACTCACCAACAACGGCTATCTTTGTCGGGAATACTTGTTCAGGCAGGGCGCGTGCATATGGATTATTGAGCAAAGAACGAAAGTTCGCATCTTCTATCCACCACGATGCTCTTACCACACTTATCCCCAACCATAGACATGCGGCAAGCACCATAACAGCTGCTACCCAAACACAACGATGCATAGGCACACGACGATGCACAATCCATACAACAAGCGGGAATATCGGTACCATTGTGATTGCATTCTCTTTCGACAGCAATGCCAGAAAGAACACTACACCTGCTGCAATAAGCGTAGAGACCTTCCCTGTTGTAGCATATCGCAGTGCTAGTACCAGTGCTGCGATTGAACATAGCGCAACCAGAAGCTCATCACGACTTTTAATATTACACACAACCTCAACGTGCAACGGGTGTACAGCAAACATAAGAGCAACACAGAACGGTACAAGCGGATGCACTATTGCTGCTATTTCCTCGGCAGCATAGAATACAAGAACAACAACCCCGACATACAGCAGAATATTCACAGCATGGCGTACAAGTGCGCTATGCCCAGCAAATTCATACTCTACAGCGAACGTTATGAACGATAAAGGTCTATACGAACTACGCCGCTGCTGCGCTTGCCGCTGTACAAGTAGTGTATTGTTATCGGATTCGTTTGGTATGGCTGAAAATGTCCCAGTGAATGTCGTTGCTGTCGTGAGAAGTTCCCATATCCCTTTTACCCCTTTATTCACACTTGGCTGCCGTACAACCAGCTCTCCATCATCGAGGACATAGTCATAGCCAAGCGTCTGAGCGTACAGCAGGATCGGAACGATGCACACAACACTTATTTGCGCACGACGCGAAAGATACGAATACAGACTCATAAGTGCGAAGCATTTCCGTAGCGAAGCACAACACAGTAGTATGGGTTTCTACCTTCGCATATCCTCCTACCTTATATCCTCCTACCTTCGCATATCCTCATGAACGCTGAAGCATCTGCGCTACACAATTACATTCACAAGCTTCGACGGCACAGCAATGACCTTTTTTGGTGTTTTGCCGTTGAGAAACTTTTGTATTGTCGGATTCTGTAGCGCAATCATTTCAAGCGCCAGAGCATCAGCATCGGCTGGCACAACAACTTTTGCACGTACTTTGCTATTCACCTGCAATACAATCTCTACCTCATGCTGCACAAGACAGGCAGGATCGTATTCAGGGAAAGGCTCTTGAGTTACACTACGTGTATGCCCAAGAATATGCCAAAGCTCTTCGCTCACGTGTGGCGCAAATGGCGCAAGACAAAGAACAAACTGCTCCATTGCTATGCGTGGGCGAATTTCCGCCTTTGTGAACTCATTAACAAAAATCATCATTTGTGCAACAGCGGTGTTGAAGCTTAGGCTTTCAATATCCTCGCTCACCTTTTTTATTGTAGAATGCAGTAGGAAGGATTGTTCTGGTGTGAGTTCAACATCTTGGACATTGGGAAGAAGCGTACCTGTGTCTTCATCAGCAATCATGCGATAGCTGCGATGCAGAAAGCGCGCAACACCTTCTACACCCTTAGTCGACCAAGGTTTTGTTGCCTCTAGCGGTCCCATGAACATCTCAAATACACGCAGAGCATCAGCACCGTACTCTTGTACAACATCATCAGGATTGATGACATTTCCACGCGACTTCGACATCTTGACCGCATCTTCACCAAGAATCAGGCCTTGATGGAAGAGTTTCTTGAAGGGCTCTGGCGTGGAAACATACCCGTAATCATACAGAACTTTATGCCAAAACCGTGCATAGAGCAAATGCAAGACAGCATGTTCAGCACCACCGACATACAAATCCACGCCGCCATGCTCACCTGTTCCCATCCAGTATTGCTCCTGTGCCTTATCGACTAGTGCTGTCGTGTTCTTTGGGTCTATAAAGCGCAAGTAATACCAGCACGAACCTGCCCATTGTGGCATAGTATTGGTCTCAAAGCGCGCTTTTTTGCCTGTTTTTTTATCCACAAAGTTCACCCATCCTTCTACTTTCGCAAGAGGCGATTCCCCTGTGCCCGTAGGCTGAAAGTCATGAATATCAGGTAAACACAGTGGTAACTCATCAAGCTCCAACGCTCTGCGTGTACCATCGTCAAAAAACATAATTGGGACAGGTTCGCCCCAGTATCGCTGGCGCGAGAAGAGCCAATCGCGAAGCTTATACTGCACTTTGAGTTTTCCCAACCCTTCGCTTTCTAACCACAGCGTTATCCATTTCTTCGCGGTGTTAGAATCCATGCCATCAAGCGAGATATTTTCCGTCTTCGAATTGACGGCTATAGCATTGTCGTAGTCCTCGAATGCATATCGCGAAAAGTCCCACGAAGCAGCCAGCTTTGGGTCTTTTGGCTGAACTACAATAGGAATCGGCAGACCAAATGTTTGTGCAAAATCATGGTCGCGCTGGTCGCCTGAAGGTACACCCATCACCGAACCTGTGCCATAGTGAGCAAGAACATAATCTGCAATCCAGACTGGTACTGTTGCGTTATTGACCGGATTTATAGCATAGGCACCTGTAAAAACACCTGTTTTTTCCTTCGCAAGCTCTGTGCGCTCAAGATCACTCTTCAACGCTACTGACTTCTTGTACTCCTCCACAGCCTTACGCTGCTCTGGCGTAGTAATACGATCAACTAGCGGATGCTCAGGTGCAAGCACAATATACGAAACACCGAAGATTGTATCCGGACGTGTTGTGTACACTGTGATACCGTCATCATGCCCAACAAGTGGGAATATCACTTCTGCACCTTCAGACTTTCCAATCCAGTTTTTCTGCATTTCTATCGTTGAATGAGGCCAATCCACAAGCGACAAGTCGCGCAACAAGCGCTCTGCATAGGCTGTAATACGCAGCATCCATTGTCGCATAGGACGACGTTCGACAGTATAGCCTTTCGACACCCACTCATCAACTTCCTCATTTGCAAGCACCGTTCCCAATTCCTCGCACCAATTTACCGGTATCTCGGCAATGTATGCAAGGCGCTTGGAATCTTGATATTGCTGAATCTCAAGCGGAGTTGTATATTCAGGTGGAATAGGCAGTTCTTCTATAGGTCGAGCTCTCTGCTGCTCGTCATCATACCACGAGTTGTATATCAGTAGAAAAATCCACTGCGTCCACTTATAATATTCGGGGTCGGTGGTGTTGATTACACGCTCCCAATCATAGCTAAACCCTAGCGACTTCAGCTGACGCGTAAAGTTCGCAATATTCTCTTCTGTAACTTTCGCTGGGTGAATGCCTGTCGTCATTGCATAACGTTCGGTTGGCAATCCGAAAGCATCAAAGCCCATAGGATGTAGAACGTTAAACCCTTTCATGCGTTTATAGCGTGCAACAATATCAGTTGCTGTATAGCCCTCGGGATGCCCCACATGAAGCCCAGCACCACTAGGATACGGGAACATATCCAGCACGTAGTATTTTGGCTTTGTGGTATCAGTTGTTGTACGATACACGTTGTGTTCTTCCCAGAATTTCTGCCATTTGGCTTCGATATGCTGATGATTGTATGGCATAAACGATAGAGCAAACTGTTCAATGGATACCTTGTTACATGAGAAACGCTTCAAGGCGATAAACGAACACGGTTCCACGTTCCATCGTGCGTACGCTGGTACAGCAAGCGGTCGTGCAATCTACTCGGACGCCCTTGCCAAAACTCTATTGCATATGGCTCGACACGATAACCGCCCCAATATGGGGGAAGCGGTATATCCTTGCCCTCATACTCTGCTACAAGCTGCTGATAGCGCTCTTCAAGCACTGAACGACTAGCGATAACAGCACTCTGTTGCGAAACCCATGCGCCAATGCGGCTCTCACGCGGACGAGATTGAAAATACTCCTCCGATTCTTCACGCGATACCTTGCGCGCTATCCCACTGATACGGACTTGCCGTTCCATCTCTGACCAAAAAAAGAGCAAACATACATTGGGATTCAACTCAAGAGCGCGTCCTTTAGCGCTTGTATAGTTTGTGTAGAACACAAACCCACTCTCGTCTATATCCTTGAGCAGGACAATTCGCGCTTCTGGACGACCCGCGCTGTCAACTGTTGCAAGGGTCATTGCATTGGGCTCAAGAATCTGCGCGGCTTTCGCCTCTTCGAACCACAAGCGAAACTGAATAAAGGGGTTAGCATGAGCATGTTCTTCCACAAGTCCACCACGCGTGTAATTGCGCCGCATTCCGGCGATGTCCTCTCTGTTCATAGTTCGTTCTTGATTGTTCTTGCATTGTTGTTCTATTTCCTACAGCAGCCTGTACGCCACGCTGCTACAGAAACTCATACCCGTTCTAGCGTACCACGAGGCACGCTGCGTGTTATGAGCCTGAGAGCTATAAGAATTGTTGCGCAGGCACATACAGCAGCACTACCTATTCCAGAAAGCTTCATAAACAGCAGTGCGCCACCTTGATGCAACCACGCATAGTACTTGCTGCACACAAAGAATACCGTACCACTAACACATATACCTAGCACCACACCAAGTACGATTCCTGCAGCACGCATATGAAGCGTCAGATTTGTACAGCTAATAGCCTGCCACAGCAATACTAGCACAACTAGACAGCATACACTCCCTGCAATCCAGCGTGCTACATGCTCTTGCCGCTGACGCTGCTCTACAGCCTCAAGAAATGGCGCATGATAACTGACATTCTGAACGTGCTGAACACCAAGTACCATTGAAACAAGCGAGTCAATACGTTCTTTTGCGCGATACGCTTTTTTGAGTCGTAGCGTGAGCACTGCTGGAAATGCATTCTCTGGAAGAACAGCATCAATGCCTGCTGTGTAGCGTTTTGTAAATCCTTCTCTCACCTCTGCTGTTGATTGCAGCAGCACAGAATCTATACCCTGTATCGTTTGTATATCGTATTGTACACGCTCAAGCTCTTTAGTATTCAAGCGTGGCTCAACAAAGGCTACGAGAACAATTTGCTCCAGCAAGCGCTGAGTATCCTGTGCAATGCCCATAAGCACTACAATGCTCAGCAGTACAAGTAATAGTGCCGCAGCAGAAGCCACAGCAACGCTCCAGACCTCAGCCGAAGGGATAGACCCAAAAGGATATTTGACCATAGCAGACACCCGAATGCATCGAACAACTGTTACTTACCATGGAATTTTCTCAAGTGCCCAATAGAACACATCAATATACCGCTGAGCACAGAGCAGCGATGAGTGATTGGCCAGCATACCGTTGCGAATGATACGGAGCCAATGGTCTTTTTGGAAATAGTACTCGATAGCGCGGTGAAGTGCATAGCCCATATCCCCAGCATTATACTCATAGAACACAAAACCATTTCCTTCGCCTGTGTGAGGATTATATTCGCTCACGGTATCAGCAAGACCACCAACAGCTCGCACAACAGGAACAGTGCCGTATTTCAAGCTATACATCTGATTCAAGCCACATGGCTCAAAGAGTGAAGGCATGAGATATATATCCGAGGCAGCCTCAACACGATGTGCAAGCACGTCGTTGTAGCCAATATACACAAGCGCACGATTACCGTATTTGTGGCGAATATACTGAAAAAAGCGTTCGTAGCGCTCTGCTCCACTCCCAACAAGCGCAAAGCGCACTGGATAGTGATACAACAGTCTTTCCAGTGCCTGTTCAACAAGCGGCATACCTTTCTGATCTGTGAGTCTTGTTACCATACCGATAATTGGCATATCATCGCGCATGTCGTTCTCATGTATACCCCAGTCTTTCAAGAAGCGATACTTGTTTGTGAGCTTGCCAGAAAGGTCATTGACCGAATAATGAGCATAGATTTTATCGTCGGTTTCAGGATTCCACACACTATAATCCACACCATTGAGAATACCAATAAAATCTGCACCTCGTGCATTGATAACCCCTTGCAGTCCATACCCTTCGTGAGTATAACGCACTTCATAAGCATAGCGTGGGCTAACAGTCGTGATTTTGTCGGCAAACATAATACCGACCTGCATAGAATTTACAACCCCATATGACTCGAACCAAGAACCTTGATAAAATTCACGCATACCGAACCCTGCAAACGTCATAGCACGATACGGATCAAAATGCCCTTGAAACACCATGTTATGGATTGCATATACGCCTGCTGTACGCCCGAAAAACTCCGTCATGCGGTAATGAATCTTCAGCATGGGCATAGTAAACGCTGTGTGATAGTCATTAGCAAAAATCACATCGGGGCGAAAATTGAGAGTCTTTGCAGTCTCGAATACTGCACGGCAGAGAAAGATAAAGCGGCGGTCATTATCATAGAACCCCTCAGGATTCCCATAAATACCCCAACGGTCGTAGTAATCAGCATTCTCAAGAAAATAGACTGGAACACCCGTTCCTGGCAGATACCCTTTCCACAAGCGTGCGTATTCTGTCCACCAATCAATTGGTACAGCAACAATAATGTCAGTGGGCTGAATGTTCCATCGGTGAACATCAATATTCGCATATTTTGGCATAATTACGATAACGTTATGCCCTAATCGTTCCCAGTCTTTCGGCAATGCACCACAGACATCACCTAGTCCCCCAACCTTTGCAAACGGGAACACTTCAGCAGCAGTAAGGATAATATTCATAATAGCAGCGAAAAAGTACACAGAGAGTGTTGTATAGGTTCTTGGCAATAGAGCGCAGTGCAGAAGCCGTTTTCGACAACTGCACTGCGCATCGGGAATTGTAGTTATGCGATCGTTACATCATCACACAGATAAACATCTTGGATAGCATTCAGCAGTTTCACTCCCTCTGCCATTGGGCGCTGGAACGCTTTTCGCCCTGAAATCAAGCCCATGCCACCAGCGCGCTTATTGACTACTGCGGTCATTGTTGCTTCGGCAAAATCATTGCTTCCAGAAGCACCACCACTATTGATGAGCCCTACACGCCCCATATAGCAGTTTGCAACCTGATAACGACAAAGGTCTATTGGGTGGTCGCTGGTAAGCTGCGTGTACATGCGCTCATCTATCTTGCCGTAACTTGAACTTCCGATGTTCAGTGCTTTGTATCCTCCGTTATTTTCTGGAAGTTTTTGCTTCACAATATCAGCTTGAATCGTTACTCCAAGATGATTTGCCTGCCCCGTAAGGTCAGCCGATACATGATAGTCTTTGTCAGCCTTGAATGCACTATTCCGCAGGTAGCACCATAAAATTGTTGCCATACCAAATTCATGCGCAGCAGCAAATGCCTCAGAGACCTCGATAATTTGGCGGCTACTTTCCGGTGAACCAAAATAAATTGTTGCCCCAACAGCTGCAGCGCCCATATCGTAGCACTGCTTCACTGTACCGAAAAGAATTTGGTCAAATTTGTTCGGATAGGTGAGAAGCTCGTTATGATTGATTTTCACAATAAACGGAATCTTATGTGCGTATTTGCGAGCAACAAGCCCCAAAACCCCAAACGTTGAAGCAACAGCATTGCATCCCCCTTCGAGAGCAAGTTTAACGATATTTTCAGGGTCGAAGTATGCAGGGTTTTTCGCAAAGCTTGCTCCAGCTGAATGCTCAATGCCTTGGTCAACAGGCAAAATTGAGGTGTAGCCTGTGCCCGCAAGGCGACCAGTGTTCAATATCCATTGTAGGTTTCGCAGCACACGATTGTTGCGGTCTGAACTAGCAAAAACTCTATCGACCATGTCTCTATGTGGCAGATGCAGTTGGTCCTTAGGTATCGTCGTGCATACATGGTTAAGATAGTACTCAGCGTTGTCGCCGAGATGCTGCTGAATCTGGTCAATCAATGCCATAGCTCCACTCCTTTGCAGTGCATACTAGGAAAAACAGTTGTTGGATTCAGAAACTCCGCAAAAATACGAAAAAATTCCCGTCTCGTACGGAATTATCCTCTCGCAGAGGAAAACTTCGCATCGACAGTCGTACCTCAGAAACTGCTATTCTCTTAACAATCATTAACACTGCTTTCTTAAACCAGCTGGCAATCTGTACACTCATAGTCATTAACAGTAGGCAGCAAGTATGCACCCGCATCCTTGCACAACGATACACGCTGTAGATGTCGTGTTGTTTCACTATCTTCAAAAGCCATATGGATACAGGTATCTTTGCATCAATCGTCACGAGGCGCTCCACACAGCGCGACCTCGCACTACACTATGTACTTGCACTCACTGTTCTCTTTCTTGTGAGCTTGGCAGTCCTCACTGCTACCATGTACGCACAGCCTGCACACAGCACAACTCAACGCCCTTCTGCACAAGACCTTGCCGAACGCCGCATCAATCGCTTACAAAAAGTATTGCGTCTGAACGACGAGCAGGTACGCAGCATTCAACCAATTATTACACGCAGCATCGAGGCACACCAGAAGATTCGTAAGGAACTCAAAGGACAGCACAACGCTATAAGAGAAGCGATACGAGCAAATATCGAAGCTACGGACAAGGAAATCAGAGACATTCTCACTCCAGAGCAGCAAACGAAATTTGACCTTATACGCAGAAGAATTGGAGAGCGACACAACGAGCGGATGCAAGACAGAAAACAATAACAGCGCTGAAGTACCGGTGTCGGTGAACGCACACAAAAGCCCACGACTGCTAACCTACACACCGTGGGCTTTCGCTATAATATATGCACTTTGTACTCATTAAATCTCCGCTATAGCACGTTCAATCAAGCGCCGCCCTATAGTCTGGATACCCGTGTGCTCGAAGTAGTTCGTTGTTGCATCGAGAAACGCAGCAACGTAGTCGAGCTTATCGTCCGATATATCGATATATTGCTTCAAGCTCCCAACAACTCCTTCGCGCGTGATGCCTCTCGACGATACAAAGTTTCCTATCCATCCTTTTATGCTCTGGAATCCTTGCTGCACAAATCCTAACTGTCCAGCAATACTACCACCCGGAATCATTGAAGAAACAACGCTAAATGCAGGATTACTTTCTAAGTCGTTCGGCACTAGACTAGCGATATACTCTTCAATCTTCCGTAGGAAGTCAGGTCCGAGAGGAACTATACCATCAAAACAGACAAGTGCAGCAAGGCGCATGAGCGATTCCTTGCCATAATCTCCTACAGCACCCATAAATTCTGCGACACCATCACCCGGAATGCCATTGATTTTTGCGTAGGCAATAATTTCCGCAGCAACTTTGATAACAAAATCAATTGCTTGCAGTTTATCAGCTTTTGGAGTCAGATGCTCAAGAAAACTTAAGAATGAAATACTCTCGCCAAGCTTATTTGCTAGTGCTGCAGCTCCAAGCTTTCCACCAATACTATTGGCTGTTTGATATAGCCACACAGCCCGCTGATAGCCTTCAGCAGGGTCATTATACAACGTAATCGCGCGTTCGCCAATCTGCTGAATCATGCCATGATCGATTTCTCCTGTTACTGCAACAATCATATTCTCAAATCCCGTGATATTCTGCCATTCGCCCGGAACGATGTAATCTAGTGCTTGTAATGCAAGAACTGTCGGACCGCTCTGCGGAAGTTCATTGATAAGGTCGTAGATTGGCTTGCTCATAGAATTGATAGTTATGGGTGAAAGGTACAGTGGATTTGTACATATCGTACAGATGCTCTTCTTTACTTTCTAGTCGATAATGCTGCCAAGCCTGCCAAGTTTACCTTCTGCAACCACGCTTCGCGGTCGGCTTTTGTAAATGAGAGTGAACGGGATAGCACTTTGACTTGAAAACGCCCACCAACAAGCAGTGCTGTTGCTGTATTTCCCTGCTCTACTACTGGAAATCCTGCAATAGTTTTGGTAGCAGATGCAAATTTCTCTGCTGCCTGAGGGTTATTAGCAATGTCAGAAATGGCAATCATCGCAAGGTCTGTGCCATTCTTTTTGAGTTTGTATTCGGCAAAGCCTGTTTTTTCTTGGCTTGCAACCAGTTCAAAACCCGGTTCATTCTTTGGGAAGAATGCATTGAATATACCACCTTCCTGAGGTGTAGGTAGCGCACCAGACTCTTGTGCTTGTTTCTTGGCTTCAATCGCTTCTTTACTTTTCGCATCAATATTAGACCACCGAGGATCGTCTTTTTTGCATGCATTCACGCCAAGGCATAGCACAAACGCAAGCACTACAACACCGACTATGCGAGTATTCATAAAGCATATAGAACTGTGTGGAACATTGAGGGTAGCATGCTACCGTCATTTCGTAGCAATCTACATAAAGGCATCATGACAGCAAACATTTTTCTTGTGGCATGCACTACGTACCCCTTCCCTACCATACTCACACCTGTGTATCATTCTCGCCAGACTGATATGCCTGCAGCATTGCTGCCAACTTACGTAGTGCTTTCCCACGATGGCTCACTGCATGTTTTGCTTCTGGTCTCATCTCAGCAAATGTCGTATTGTAACCTGAGGGTATAAATACTGCATCGTAGCCAAATCCTTCTTCCCCGCGTTCCTCCTGAGCGATACGTCCTTCACACACCCCTTCAGCAAAGCTTATACGAAGAGCATCATGATAGCAAATCACTGTACGAAATCGGGCTGTACGTTGCTCCGGTGCTACGCCTTCAAGCGCTTTGAGAAGCTTTGCACGATTTTCAGCATACGATGCACTTTCGCCAGCATAGCGTGCAGTATATACACCTGGAGCACCACCTAGAACATCAACTTCTAAGCCTGTGTCATCGGCAATACACGCTTGCCCAGTTGCATGAAACACCGCCACAGCCTTGATATAAGCATTTTCTTCGAGTGTTGCACCTGTCTCGGGTATGTGCTTTGGAAACTCTCGTACAGTGTTCGGCGGCACAACACATGCGATATGTTGGGCTTCCAGTACTGTTTGAAGTTCTTGTATTTTGTGAGGGTTATGTGATGCAATCACAAGGGATATCATAGCATTCAAGTATTCCGGGTGGATAAAGAGTGCTGCATTGCTCGATGTATTGTCAAGCGCCTTGCACGGTAGGCAACATTTCTCAAAGCCGCGAAAATTTACTAGATTTATCGCACTTTTTCATCCAACTCTTGTATCATGCTGTATGCAAACCCTTGTTCATCTCGGCATTGCTTGTTGTGCAGTAGGGCTATTATTTGTTTTCTCGCAGCGCAGTATTCACGCGGATTCTTCACCATTCCTGCACTTCGACTCGGTACGCACAGCACATCAACTTCTACACCTTGCGAATCACTTAGAATTTGCTCGCATCCTTGATACTGTTTACGTCTTGGGCGAACGATTTGTCGAAGTTGATTTATCAAAACAACGAGCCGTTTTGCGCTATCGCAATGGTGATACCCTCGCAATACCGATTTCCAGCGGGCACATTACTCCTGATGGTGGAATTCCAACACCGACGGGCATCTTCTCTATTCAAACCAAGACCCCAAAAGCTATTTCTCGACAGTTCGGCAATACAGTTATGCTCTGGTGGGTAGGGTTTAACTACAATGTAGGATTTCACGGTTTGGAGATACACTCCTACTATCGGCATTTAGGTGTGCGCCCGTCGTCGCATGGTTGCATTCGCGTGGGGCGTGAAGCAATTCTTGACCTATACAACCGCGTCCGCGAGGGCGACCCTGTGATTGTGCATGAGGGTAATCCTGCTCGCATTCTCGCATTTAGTGATACTCTGTTATTCGACACAACACATGCTTATCCCCTTGGCTCGCGGACAAAGGCTTTGGAGAAGCTAATGACAGAGCGTCTTTACTTGCTGTACAACGGAGAACGCATAGCTTATCAAAATTTTTCTCTCTACATTCCGCGCGCGTATCAGCTTCGCCCCGGTGGCTACAGTGTTGGTAGCCGAGACTCATTAGTCATGCCACAGCAGCGTTCGGCAAGCATGAGTACTACAGCAGCATATGCCCGACAAGACTACTTCCTTATGTATCCTGCACCTTCGAATATTAAGGCAACTGTACGTTCTAACTCTATACTGACACATGACTCATTGTCCTTAAAGTAACATCCACTTGACTGAGCATCTCCTCTACAAGCCAAACATTATTACTACAGCGTCTATACAAACTCTGCTGCTACAATCTCTACTTGAACTCTTTCTACCATATCACACAAGCGAGAGATCTTTGTTCAATTCATAGTTTGACAAACTGTACTGACAATGCCACTATACTAAGCCCAATTGTGATGAGAAGCAAGATTCTTGTGGTTTTATTCTCACTAGCAATCCCTGCAAACTGACGCACTATATTATTTTCTGAAGCCTGGAATTTCTGTGTTAGTACACTCTCAATTGCTTCGACCTTCGAAGCTAGTTCTTTAGACTTAGCATCAAGAATAGTGTTCACACTTTTCTCTAAGTTGTTGATTCTTGATTGCGTGCCCTGAAACCCATAATTTATTACACCAATTTTCGCATCTAGATTATCAAACCTTGAAATAAAGTCAACCTCACTCATTTTGTCGATAAGTCTTTTTGTTTCGCGCACTAACCCCCCGTATCCTAAAAGAAAAGTTTTCATCTGATTCTCAAATTCTGAAGCTAATTTTGAGAACTGGTCTACTGCTTCAGTAATTTTTCTCGTTGAACTCTGAATTTCTGTGCTAATCTGTATTTGATGTTGCTCATTCGCCTTAACAAGAGATCTCTCAACGCTCTCCAAATGTTTGGCAAACTCATTATGAATATTTGTGAAAGATGCAACCAGTGCACTCACATTCTCATCTGCTCGCTGCAAGTGTTTAACAGCAGGTTCGAGCCTACCTAGCTCAACCTTGAGTTTTTCAAGATACATGTGAACTTCTTGGTTCATATTGATGTAGAAATTTTTTGTTAAACGATTCAAGCCATGTAGAGTGGACTCTAATAGCCAAGAAGTCAATTTGATTTTGCATTCTTTCTTGTATTCCTTTGTGAGTCGAAAACAGAAGAACGTAATCTCTGAATTTCACTGCTTGTTCTAGCACCTCACTAAAAGACCATTCCTTTTCCTTCTGAAATTCAACGAATCCTTTTACAAAGCTATTGGATGCTTCTTCCATTAGTCTTGCATTATCTGGTTCTAAGATAAATATAGAAAACGCCTTGAGTAAATGGAACACCGCATTATCAGGTTGCGGCGTTAACAGTCTAGCACATGCACCTCGTAGATGCTTAAGATTGTCAATATGACTACCTGACTTATCTTCGTCGATTACTTTAATAAACTCCCAGACCCACTCTATATCTTGCTTTCTTCCCTCTTCAGTCCTGTCTGTTAGTGATTTATTTTGTCCGTCGACTTCATAGCCTTTTCTAGCATACTTTGAATTAAAATACAGGTCAATAAAGTTTTTTAATTCTTTGCCTCCACTTTCTTTTCCAATCAGGCATGCTTCTTTCATAACAGAGATAGCTTCGAACCGTTTTTTTTCTACCTCCCGATATATAAAATCAGTAAGAAAAAACACACACTTTTGAATTGTAGTAGCCCCTTCAAATTTCTTAGCTTTCTGTATCTCTTGCTTGGTTCTTACTTCAGAATAATACTTACGGATGTAATTTTCTAAATTTTTAAAATATTGCTGCTCGGTTTTCCTGCAAGCAGAAACTGTATATGTTTTGGAATTAAAATCAACTGTGTAGTCATCAATAACTCCAATCGCCGCAAGTCGATACAGAGCTTTTTCTGTATCCAATTTCGTTCTATATCCATAAAACAGTTGTTGAAGCTCATATTCTGATGTCCCTACTCGCTTTTTTATAGTTCTATCTCGTTCTCGCATAGCTTGCTCAAACTTTTGAATACCATCTTCTACACGCGTAAAATATTGACTTATGCGACTTTTGAAATCTTCAAACGTGTTACAATAGCTAACAGCCTCTTTTACTTTTTTTGCATCAAATTCTTTCAACCTACACACTGCATTCAACCATTCAGCTATTTTTTTAACCCGATCATCGGTGTTATTTTCAAAACCAATAGTCAGCTCAATTCTTTCCTTCTCTCGTAGCAAAGTCTCTATTCCGGGAATCGTGGAAGCTTCTAGCAAATTGACAGCATCTACGCTAGACAATTGTATAATATGATCAACGATGAACTGCAAGACCCTCTTACATTCTTCTATTGGCTCTGTCGCTTTTGACGTATCAACTTTCATCGAAGGAATTTTTATTGCGCCGAACTTTCCTCTAGAATCTTCTGCATCGACAAACAAGTACATTCCGCCTCTCGTACTTTGCCAAGGTTTGACGCTAATTTTTCGCTGAAACTCTTCGCAAACTTTTTGATTTAGACCATGTAGCTGATTAGGTTGATAAATCTCTGTTAGGAGCTCAAGCAAAATTGTTTTTTCCTTCTCTACACCCTTAAAAGCAGCATGATGAAAGTATAGTAGATTGTCTCTATCAACTTCAATTATTTTGTCATCTTTGTAAACTTGTCTGTCGTTAAACAGAATAAAGCATGCAGCTGGATTTCTGTCTCTACCCGCTCTCCCTGCCTCTTGAACAAAGCTTTCAATTGAATTTGGATAGTTTACATGAATTGTAAAACGAACATTAGGCTTATCAATACCCATTCCAAATGCTTTTGTGGATACAAGCAGGTTCAATTTGTTATTGACAAAATCATCTTGGGCCTGTACAGAATCCGCTTCAGCTATTTTTGCTGTATCAAAATCATCAGAATCAACTCCCATAAATGTTCCTGCTCTTATCTGTGGTATATTAGCATTGATGATCGCGTCATACACTCCATCTTGTCCATTTTGCTCGCTTATTTGTTTTTGCTTATATCGACTCGTTACCCCAAAATACCAGCTCCTATGAGGACAAAAAATTATACCTGAAAATTGATTTTCCGCATCAAACTTAAATGTTCTAAGAAGCTCAATAATTTTTTTCTGTTTTTCAACTCCTAGCTTCCTTTTTATTTCCTTTTCACTGTCATCACTTTTCAGGTTGGCATCCACATACACTATCTCAAAACTTAGTTCTTTCCTGTCTAGTATATCAAGACGAATAACTGCATCTTCCCTCAGTTTATATCTCTCATCATTCGCTGAAAGCTCTCTTTGAATATCCGAAAGTACATCAAACGAGGCAGTAGCTGTCAAACCAAATAGTGGGATTGCTTCTTTGTTTTTCGTTTTGCAAAATCGTATAGCATTTTTCCCCAAACTCAAATACGAAGTACGGAAATCATGTCCCCACTCAGAAACGCAATGTGCTTCATCGATTACACAGTAGCTAAAATATACTTGCTTTTTCTGCATCTCTTTCAAAACATTTCTAAATTCTTTCAGCTGAAGGCGCTCTGGCGAAATAAAGGTAAACAGTATTTCACCCTCTCTAAATCTGTACATTTCTCTTTGCCTTTGTTCCCTAGTTAAACTTGAATTGATCACATTGCAGGCATCTATTTTGTTTTTTTTAAGACCATCAACTTGGTCTTTCATGAGCGACTTAATCGGATCAATCACCAAGCATACTCCGGGCTGCAGCATGGCAGCAAGTTGATACGTTAGTGACTTACCAGCACCTGTTGGTAGAAGTCCGATAACGCTTTCTCCTTGTAGAGCTTTATTCAAAATTTCAATTTGTCCTTCACGAAATGTGTTTTTTCTAAAAATGTTCTGTAAAAAGTATCGCAGCGTTTGAATAGGTTGTACATCAAAAGTAGTTTGCTCAGGATTATGAGAATTATAAGCTATAAAATTTTTATAGGTGATGACATCAGATGTCAAGAATCTTCTTGTGGAACGTCTGTGATGAGCAGAACGAATAGTACATAGACTTTTCGCATGTGGCACTATGTTAGTATTATCTCTGAATAAACCAGCGCGACACAGAACAGCAACGTCAAGAACCACATCGTAGATATTGTCAATTTGGTCGTTTTGTGGACAACCGTCAATTTCATAGTACTGTACAGCCCTAAAATATCCTGAAAGGTCGAGTTTATTTAGTGCGGCTTCCTGAAATTCAGTTCTTCTGAAAACTGAAAGTTCAATTTCCGGAATGAAAACTTTGCCCTCTAGATTCAGTATATGTCGAAGGTGATCTCTCAAATCAGCAATTGCAAGTACAGCACAAGGTACATCCCGTTCAATTACTGCAATTTTCCACACTTGAGTATTGATATCCAGCGTATCCTGTAGGAGCAAGTGAATTAACGCCTTCTGAATCCTTGCAATAGCAAACGGAGAAAGTACAAGCTCAAGGGCATTCATTCCATAGGCACTACTATACAATGGTTCTTGATAATTTAGCTTTAAGTTTTTGAAGTATGGCTGCTTAGCAAAATTTTTTAGAACTGCAATCTGACTCTCAATTTGGTCAAAGTTTTTTGTTTTAATTCTCACAGTTTCCCAACCATGTTCAGCAGTGGCAGCATCCCTACTCCCATCTAAACCTCTTTGCCTCAGATACTCTGAATGATTAGCATCCCAGTGTTGCGGACCGTCTATTTCAACAATAACACCCTTCTTGTCAAAGATTGGATATGGAAACTCAACGGCAAAATCCACCCTCTGCTCTATAAACCTGCCGGAATGAACAATCGATGTAATCATTCTTTGTGGCTCTAAAACTTGCAGCCACTCTTTCCCCAAAATTTTTGGTACGTGAAGCAACACAAACTCTTTCTCATACTCGCTTGCAAGTTCCAAGTTCGAATACAGGCACATATCTGATTGTACCTTCAAATCTAATGCTGGGTCAATAATATGCAAAGCTCTGAAAAGATACTGAGAAAGAGAACTCAATGACTCGTTGACAATAGTCTCAATACTTCCTAAACTATTGAACCAAATTTCACCAATATGTAAAGCAGACAAAAAAGCTTTCTCAATAAATAGGCTTGGTCTTGTTGGTAGTCCCCGCGATATCAAATTGCTTAGTACTGCTAGATAAGGCTTATTGGATATACTCTGTTCGTCTAGACCATCAATCTCAAAGTAACATAAATATTCGAGAAGTGATAAGACTTCGAAAGGATTGTTGTCTTTCAGAAGTTTTTCCTCCAAAAATTCGAGAATATAGCCTGCTTGCAGTTGCATCGTCATAAATACGTTAAGAGTTGATAAAACTAGAATGGCTAGGAAAGTATACGGAGCAGACTTGATAGCCAACGACAGGGAAGTCAAGAACACGTACCCCAGACGCATCCTTGACTCTCCTACTGTCATCATAGCTACATTAGCGCAGGAGTGCTCCTACCGCTTCAGTAAGCGGTATCCACCCAGCAGAATAAGTGAACCAGCAATTGCCAATGCAAAGCTCTTGAGGTTAAACCCCGACACGTCACCAAACCCCAGAAATGTTCCTATCCAACCTCCTAGTATCCCACCAGCAATACCAATCAGAATCGTTACGAAAATCCCTCCCGGATCTTTGCCGGGCATAATGAGCTTTGCTAGTGCACCAGCAACTAAGCCAAACACAATCCACGAAATAATGCCCATAACGAGCCTCCTTAGAAAAATAATGAAACAAATACTACCACATGGCCAACGTTACTCCATATGCCGCCAATGGCGTAGCTTCTCACGCCAATGGCTTACAAAGCCAATAACGCGGCGTAAATGACTAACCATCTTGGGTATGATAACACATGATGCAATAACACCAGCAATAACCAACACAAGTATCGCTACAGGATACAATACCGCCAGCACAGTACCACCAACAGCAAGGATATCCTCAGCTGTACTCGCGGCGATATTTGTTATAGGCTCAGGGCTTGTATTCATTGCTGCTCGTGCTGTTGCTTTTGTGCTATGCGATGTAAGCGCCAAGCCCCCACCAAGCACGAATGCTATCAACTGAAGAGTCGGGTCGATGGATGCTACACTCGATGCTGCAAGCACAGCACCTGCCGGCACACGGATGAACGTGTGCACCGCATCCCATGCGGTGTCTACTGCTGGAATCTTATCGGCAACACATTCTATACAGTACATAACCCCTGCTATACCTATGACCCACCAATTTGTCAGAGCGTCGAGTGTTCCGGGTAGTTGTACATACGCATACCGCCCCAATAATCCTAGTGTTGCAACAGTTGCATAGACATTAATTCCCGAAAGCCATGCAGACCCCATCGCCATTGCCATTGTATGAACGCCAATATCCATGACAGCTCCCGCTATTCTATTTCTAGTTGTCTAGCTACCTCTGCACAACGGTTTGTTACATGACAGGAAGCTTCAATACTGATGCTATCAGCACTATGGTATACCATCCTACACCTACAGCAGCACCAATAATTCCCACCACAATACATAGCACACCAACAACACTATAGCCACTTATAAGCGCCGTAGAGCGAGGCTGGATAGCATAACGCTCCAACAGCGCCATATTACGCGTGTTTGCTTTCCACACAAAATCAGCAATTTGCCCAAGCACGGGAAGAGCACCAAGAAGCGCATCAATAGCAATATTCACAAGCATATGTGCCAGCACATGCTTAGGAACACGTATCCTAATGGCAACAACTATCAGCGCACAGCTCATGAGTACACCTGTTGCATCACCAAAAATAGGAACGAGGTTTACAATAGGATCTAGTCCGAAGCGTATGGTCGTTCCCGGAATCCTCAATACATCATCGAGTAACCGTGCTAGTTGCCGCACCATGCTCAGAGGGTCTTCGGATGCAGCACTCTCTCTCATATGCACATTCTATACAGACGAGTGTCACTCAATAATCACAGCAGTACCATTCACGCTAACCATCAGCATACCGTTGTTTTGCCCTAACACTTCGTAATCCAAATCGACACCAACGACAGCATTTGCACCAAGCTGTATCGCAATGTCTTCCATCTCACGAAAGGCAATTTCGCGAGCTTTGCGCAGCTCGTTCTCGTATGCACCTGAACGACCGCCTACAATATCGCGGATGCTTGCAAACATATCTTTGAACATATTTGCACCGACAATCGCTTCGCCCGTAACAACGCCCAAATAGCGCTTGATGCGGTAGCCTTG
The DNA here is from genome assembly GCA_025055035.1 of Candidatus Kapaibacterium sp. Classification (GTDB taxonomy): domain Bacteria; phylum Bacteroidota; class Ignavibacteria; order Kapaibacteriales; family UBA4661; genus PH2015. The sequence continues at coordinate 12,203 of JANWZB010000008.1, read as the reverse complement.
TATGTCTCCAGTTGTTGTTACAATCATAGCTTCAGCACATGAGAATGAAACAAAACCACAGATTGAGGACTAGGAATATAAAGGGTTCATCCTGTATTGAGCGTTCGCAGGCAAAAGTACACAAAACATTGTAACCGAACAAACAAGACACAAGTGTATTCTCGCTGTATGCGGAATATGCTTGTCTATAGCACAAAGAACACTACTCGGCTAGCTCGTGTATACATTATTCTTGCAGCGAAGCAGCTGTATCATCGAGGAATTCAATAATAAATGTAGCTCCCTTTCCAAGCTCGGACTCACACCACACGTTTGCTCCAATCGCTTCAGCAAGACGCTTAACAATCGACAAGCCAAGTCCCGTTGAGTGCTCGCCACCTGTTGGCTTTGCTGATAGGCGCGCAAACTTGTGGAAGAGCTTTTGCTTATCCTCCTCGCTCAAGCCCGGTCCTTCATCCTGCACACTCACACGCACTCGCTGGCGCTCTGGATAGGGCTGCACACGTATCCAAACGTTTGTATTGATTGGAGAATATTTCACAGCATTCGAGACCAGATTATCAAGGATTTGCACAGTGAGTGTAGGATCGGCATATATGAAGATATCGTGTTCTGGCATATGTGTGTGCAGCGCGATATGCTTCTTTGCAGCAGCTCCTTGGTAGCGTTCCAATACTGCGTATAACGATAGCCCCAGATTGACTGTTGTTACTTCAACCACGAGATTTCCATTCTCGATTCTGTTGATATCCAGAAGGTTTCTAATAATCTCAAACATCAGATTTGAGGAAGTCTCAATTTGTGTTGCTATATCGTCTAGCTCTTCAGTGCTCATGCCAATTTCATGACGCTTACGAATCATTTGTGCCATACCACGTATTGTATTCAAAGGATTTTTCAGGTCGTGCGCAGCAATACCTAGAAATTCATTCTTTTCTTCATTCAAGCGCTGCAGACGTTCATTGTTTTCTTCTAGTTGCTCTTGTGCTTGCCGTAGTGCTAGGTGCACTTTCACACGAGCCAGAAGCTCTGTCTTCTTGAAGGGTTTGGTCAGATAATCAACTGCTCCGTTGTCAAAAGCCCGCGCTATTGAGTCTGCATCGGTGTGCACAGTAAGAAAAACAATAGGGATATCTGCAATACCTGGCGTTTCTTTGAAGTATTTGCACACATCGTAGCCGTTCATTTCGGGCATATTAATGTCGAGCAGCATTAAGTCTGGGTGTTCCTTTTCGGCGATCTGTATTGCCTGCTTCCCCGAATGTGCCACAAGTGCTGTGTAGCCCGCATTTTTCAATATTGTAGAAACAATGTAGGTGTTTTCCTGTACGTCATCTACAACTAAGATACGCTTGCTAATTGTTTCCATGCAATCACATTGGAATGATACATAAAATACGTAGTTCTATGTTCTATTGCACACAAGCTGCTTTTTCTGCATCTGTATTAGAGGTACGTGTACACAACGTCTCTACGCATGTAGGGATTTATGAACTTTTGGATTGTTCACATCATTTACAGCTATGACACTGTGATTTGCTTTCTGTACCTGTTCTAATGTTGCCTGTGGTAATTCGACGATGAATGTTGCTCCTATACCATAGACAGATTCACACCAGACACGTCCGCCGAGAAGTTCTGTGAGTTTCTTAACAATCGAAAGTCCCAGACCCGTTGAGCGTTCTCCAGCTGTTGGTCGAGCGGAAAGACGTGCAAATTTTGTAAAAAGATATGCTTTATCCTCCTCTGTCAGTCCCGGACCGGAATCTTGTACTTCAAAGCGGACACAGTGCTCTAGACCTTCTCCATCTGCTGCTTGCTCCGATTCTACATCGGCTTGATGCTGCAAGGCTTGCAACCACTCTTCGCGAGTCCAAACACGATTCGATTGTAGAATGCGAGATTCTTGCAATCGCACAACAACCTTCTGCCCAAAATCTGAATACTTAATTGCGTTTGATACTAGATTCTCGATGATCTGCATGAGCGCTTGGCTATCAGCGATAATGTATAAGTGCTCTTCAGGCACTACAACTTCCAGACGAATATTTTTCAGGTGAGCTGACTGCTCGAGCCTGTCTATGACAGCATACACGACCATCGTCGCGTCAACAACCGTTCGCTGGAGTTCAAGCATTCCCGACTCTATGGCATTAATATCAACAATATTCGTGATCAGCTCGAACATCTGACGAGTATTATCCAAAATCACCGACGACAGTGTGTGTATCTGTTCTGGCTTATGCTCACCGTGCTGGAGCATTTCTGCAACGCCGTACATCGACGAAACAAGATTTTTCAGGTCTTGTGCAGTTACACGCAGTAGTTCATTCCTCTCCATGTCTAGGTCGCGTAGCATGCGGTTTTGTTCTTCTATCGCGAACTGTGCCTTACGCAATTCATCGTTTGCTGCTACAAGTTCTGCTGCACGAAGTTCGAGCATATGCTCCGCTTTCTGCTTGACATAGTAACGGTTCGCAACAACAACAAGCAATATAGCAAGCAAGGCAGCACATGCAATCGAGACGTTCCTTACGTGCTCGTGCATATGCTTGTCTTTTTCAAGCTGTGCGAGCTGTGCCACTTTACGCTCGTGATCATAGCGTGCTGCATAAATTGCTGTTTGCCGCATCGCTTCCTCGCTATATACCGAATCTGTTGCTATTGCAAGCAAGCGGTGATAGCGTAGCGCCTTTGCATGCTCTTGCTTGTGTATACTAATTTCTGCCAATATTTGAAGAGCTCCCTGTATGTGTTTCCATGAACCATTGTGTTGTGCAGAAATGTAGGCTTGTTCAGCATAATACTCCGCTTTCTCAATATTGCCCAACACAAGAAGAACAGAAGCTATGTGAACGCGTATTGCACTCGCCTCTGGTTCTTGCCGATTCTTCTCAGCTAGGTCGAGGGCTCGTGTGTAGTATTCTAGAGCTTTGTTCCACTGCTGTTGAGCGTTGTACACACGACCAATACTCGATAAGTTGATTGCTGTACTCGTTGGAATATCAAGGTTTTCCCACAAGGGAAGTGCGCGCAGCAAACTTGCTAGAGACTCACTGTACTGATGTTGTAAGTATAGAGCATCTCCCCTGTAGAGCAGACAGTGCGCTAGGAGTGCCGTATCATGACTTTTTTCGGCGATAGTTTGTGCTTGTTCAAGGTACTTGAGCGCTTCACTAGGATTACTCTGCAAGATAAATACTCTCCCAATGCTACTCAAAGAATGTCCGGCTTCTGCCGAATGAGCATTTTGTACTTCATCGATTGTAAGCGCTGCGAAAAAGTGTTCCACGGCTTTGCCGTAGTCCCCAAGATTGCAATATCCAAGACCTAATAATCGTTCCACTCTCGAGGCATGGAGTTGTATGCCGTATCGCTTCCCAAGAGCATCAGCTTGGCGTCCATACTCAATAGCACGCTTTGGGTCGCGCACGCAATATTCCCAGCACAAGCGAAGTAATGTTTCATAACGCTCTACACCGTGCTGCTGTGCAAGCACACGTTCTAAAGAATCAATACGCTGCAACACTCCCATCTCTTGAGCTAGAAGCAGTCTCGTATGACTAGTCATAGCCCATAGACAGCTAAGCATTATACTGCAGCAGTAGGCTGCTGCATGGAGTGTACGGCACTGCACGTATACTCTCTCAGTGCTACTCTGTCTGCTTGTGAGCTTTACCATACACTCAATGCTGTAATAACAGGAATACATGTACAAGGCTATGATAGCATGCGTTTTCTCAATTTAGGCAATCGTTGTTCCAAACGCAACAATAAACCGTGCCCCATGTAAATGCATAGACTCACACCAAATTACTCCGTGCATACTTTCTACTAAACGCTTTGTAATAGACAGCCCTAGCCCTGTCGAATGCTCGCCTCCCGTTGGTCGTGCAGACAAACGAGCAAATTTGTGAAATAGACGCGCTTTATCCTCTTCTGTAAAGCCCGGACCTTCATCCTGAACAATAAGTACAATAATGGGACTATTCGGGTCAAATCTAGAAACATGCTCCATCTCTTGCACCCGATAGCGTTCTGCATACCGACACAGCTCATCAAACCCAGTAAACAATAGCGTGCGAATGCTCACTGTTGTCCTCGAAGGCGAGTACTTCAAGGCATTGGAAATAAGGTTGTCCGCAATCTGCACAACAAGCTGCTTATCAGCAAAGCAGGGCACTTCTGAGGCATTTGCCTTAAAATCTATCGTAATCAGCTTTTTCGCAGCAGGCACGCGATATGAATCAATAAGCGTTTTAATCGCCAGCACCATGTCAAAGGTTTCATACTGTGGCTTGATAACACCTTCTTCTAAAGCTTGCATGTCCAGAAGGTTCTGTACAATGCTAAACATTCTATCCACAGACTGCTGCATTGTTAGCGACATTTGTTGTAGATACGATGGTTTGAAACTATCACCACTGCGCAGAATTTCTATGATACCTTTAAGCCCCGTCAGAGGATTTTTTAAATCATGTGCTGCAATGCTCAGAATTTCGCTCTTTTCCTGATTAGCAGCATCTAGCTCCTCGTTTTTTCGTTGCAGCAATGCGCGCTGTTCGATCAGCTCCTGTGCAATCTTTTCCATTTCGGCATTTGCTATTCGCAGTGATTGCGCCTGCTCTTCGAGCTGCTGTGCTTGACGACGAATAGCCTCATTCGCTTCTACAAGCTCGCGATTTTTCAGCATGTGGTATGCACGCTCCTGTTGTACAGCAACAAACTCCTGCTCTACCTCAACAATACGCAGTATAAGCGCTATGGCAGCCATCACAATCTGCACACCAGCACCAACAGACCCTATAACTAGTATATACTCTATTCCATTACTGGCAAGCATACTCTCATTCGACAACAGTATCACTATCACTACTCCTAGTGATGCTCCGCACACGATCCAGCCACTAGCAAACACTATGACCGACATTATACCCAGTAGTGAATTACTTCGCACCAGCCCAAGAGCGATGCCTACCATTACACCGATTACAACCATCGTAGCAATGCTGATATGCAATATGGTCATCATACCTATAGCAGACAGAATAGTTAGCACGGCATAGACAACAAGTGTAGCATCGAGGACACGCTGTGCCCACAGCGCGCGAAGACTTAAGAAGAAGCGCGTATACACGACAGATAGTACCACTGCCACAGCAACAATCGCTTCTCTCCACCGAACTTCCGCACCCAAAATAGTCAGCCACTGCTGCAGCACTCCCTGAACACTTAGCATAGCACCCAGACTAGCCAGAGCATGAAGCGCAAATACACCGTACAGTATGTTCCGCGTTGTACTGTATTGCACAACGCTCAAAAGAATCACGCACATAATCATTCCCCATACAATACTATTGTATCGCTCGTGCATACATTGCCGCTCGAGAAAGACATTGTAAGAAAGCAACTCACAATGCAGAATAAACGGTATGGTTCTTCCGACTATGTGCACATAGAGCGTTTGCTCTTCTAGTGGCTGGAGTCGTATCCAGAATGCAGTATTATAGCCTGAGAGTTCTCGCTGCTCTTTCTGCACCATACCCCCAGAGAATTGAGCACGAACAATATGGCTGTTTTTCAATTCATAAAGCATGGCAGAGTCTATCAGTATTGAGCCAATACTGAACACTCGATCCATCGGCACCGTTGTTATATTCTTCAGACACAATCGAAGCCATATGCTACCAGCATCACCACTCCGATAGCGCTCTTGGAGAGGACGAAACTGCTGTGCATAGCGCTCACGCACAATCTCATACACTGATATACTGTGCCCGTGTACCTGGAGACACTCCACATACTTATCCAATGATTGTACGCTCATGGTTTCTTGCACAATAATAGCGGAAGTGCACGAATGCGCGTATACTTCATTATAGAAGAGCACGACAACGAGAGCAACCGCATAGCATAAAGCACTCCACCGTGCTGCACAGAACTTGTTGTTACTATATATTATACTCATATGCAGGCTCTGCACTTGGCAAACGGACAATAAACGTTGCGCCCGCGCCGTATTCAGATTCGCACCATACTTGCCCTTGCATCATTTCTACAAGCTGTTTTACAATAGATAATCCGAGACCTGTCGAATCTTCCCCTCCTGTCGGACGAGCTGAAAGACGAACAAACTTCCCAAATAATAATGCTTTATCCTGTGGCGTTAGACCTGGTCCTTCGTCGTGCACTTCCATACGAATAAACGAATGATCACACTGCTCTGTATTATTTGTTCTATGCAAAAAGTCTTCGCGCAAGACTCGGACAGATACACGTTTTCCCGGAATAGTGTACTTCACAGCATTAGAGACAAGATTGTCGATAATCTGGTATACTGCTTGCTCATCTGCCATCGCACAAAGTTGAAATTCACCATGAGCAGAAGGCTTTCCTATAACACACAGAGACAATGTAATATTTTTTGCTTTTGCAGCGTTCATGTAACTCTGCACCGATGTCTCAACTATGGGGATAATATCAACGGGGACTCGCTCCAGAGTGATATTTCCACTTTCGATAGCATTGACGTCGAGCAAATTTTTCACAAGCTGGAACATTCGCTGAGACATTGCGTGAATACGCTCTGCAAGCAAGGTGATTTCTTCTTGAGAAAGCTGCTTACCTTGAATCATCAAGTATTCCGACAGACCACTGATACCTGTGAGAGGATTTTTCAAGTCATGTGCAGCAATGCGCATAAACTGCGATTTTTCCTCGTTGAGTTCAAGTAAATGACGATTCTTTCTCTCAAGCTCTTCATTGATAGCCGTAATCTCGTTAGTTTGTTGTTCTAGCTTTGCTCTTTGTTCAAGAATCTGCTCGTTTTGAAGGGCAAGCTGGCGATTTACTGCACGTATGTTGAAGTATGCACGTCCAACAAAAATAATTGCAATAACGACTACAGCGACTATTCCAAGCAGAGCATTACGCGTTACTTGTTGCACTTCGTTATCTTTTTCCAGCAGTGCAATTTGTGCTTCTTTTTCCCGCGATTCAAGTTCACGCTGCATTGCAGCAATCTGGCGTGCACTCTCCTGATTGAATAAGCTATCCTTATACAGTGCAGCAAGGCTCTGGTATTTGTAGGCTAGTTCATAGTTTTTGGTTGTTTCGTACAAATGTCTATATCCTTCGTAGGCATCTTTGATACGAAAGCGCATATTTCCACGCATAGAAAGTGCGAGCGAAGAATCAAGAAATTGCCGTGCTTCGTCAAAGCGTCCAATATCAGTGTACAAAAATCCAAGCAAATAGTATAACCGTGAGGTCGCGACAGTGTTTGCTGGCGTAACACGAACAAGCTCTAACCCCTTCTGAAACCAACGCTCCGATTCATCATACTTCTTTTGGCGCCGAGCAATGTCGCCCAAGTGCGACAATGCAAAAATTTGAATGATAGGAACATTATGCCGCTCTGCCAAAGCTAGAGCTTTTTCTGCGTAGAACTTTGCTAGGTTAATATTCCCAAGCTGAAGATACGTATATCCGATATTCGAAAGCGCTGCTGCGTAGCGGTCTAGTCTGCGAATACTTAAAAACATTGACTCAGCCCGCTGATAAAAATGTAGGGCGTTTTCATAGTCTCCTTGCTCAAAGTAGCAAATTCCCAGCCCGTTCCACACATTCGCCAGACCAAGCGTGTCATTAAGTTTTTCAAATAGTGGCACAGCGCGTAAGTAGTATTTTGTTGCATCCGCAAGCTTCCCTATGCGTTGGTATGCAAAGCCCAGATTGCGGCATGCGTCAGCAACCCCTTGTGTGTATTGTGCTCGTTCAGCAATGCGCAATGCTTGCTCGGCATAGAAGAGCGCGCTGTCAGCTTTGTAAGGATTATAGACAAAGCTCAAGTTATTGAGAATAGCAACAAACTCCTGCTGTGTAAGCATTCGGCGATGTAGCTCCTCAAGTAGCGAATCTATTGTTCTACGCTGAGCAGTAGCTGTCAGGGCAGAAATGCAGAGCCACACGCTTCCAGCAAGAAGGATTGTCGCACAATGAAGAGATATGTGTTTCATAAGCAACACAGTTATTCAGCACGTACAAGCTCGCGCGCACCTTCTAATGCTGCATTGGTAATCTCTTCTCCACTCAGCAACCGTGCTACCTCATAGACTCGTTCTTCTGCTGTCAGTACGACAGCAGAAATGCGTGTACTCGTGGCAGTTTGACGCTTTTCCACCATGATATGTGTGTCAGCAAGAGCGGCAATTTGCGGCTGATGGGTGATAGCAATAATTTGCGGGTATTTCGACAGCTCTTTCATTGTTTTGCCAACCTTTTGTGCAATACGCCCACTGATCCCCGTATCAATCTCATCAAAGACCATCATTGGCAAGCGTTCGGATTCTGCCAGTGCTGCTTTGAGCGCGAGCATAACACGGGAAATTTCTCCTCCAGAGGCAATTCGTGCAAGGGGCTTCAGATCTTCGCCGGGATTAGCAGCAATAAGAAATTCTACTCTTTCTGCACCGTTTGGATACGCCACGACACGCTCTCCGTCGAGCAATACAAACATTTCATTCATTCCTGAACCTACCGCAACCTCGCGCGAAAAATTCACAGCAAAACGTATATGCGGCATGCCAAGCGTTTGAAGAGTCGTAACAACGGTTTTTTCTACCCGCGCAGCAACACGTTTGCGCTGCTCCGACAAGCGATATGCCGCTTCTGCCAGCTGCACACGTGTATTCTCTATAGCATGTTGTATACGCTCGTGTGCATGCTCAATATCTTCTGCTGACATTACATCGTTTTTCAGTTCTTCCCACTTTGCAAAGAGTTCTGCTGTGCCACCATATTTTTTGCGCAATCGCGCAAGCTGCTGTAAGCGATAGCGGATTTCCTCAAGACGCTCTGGCTGAAATTCAATGGTATCTCGGTAGCGCTGAGCATGCTTGGCAATTTCGCCAACCATCGTAATTGCCGATTGGCACTCGCGTTGGTAGTCTAGGAACTCCTTATCTATGTGGGCAAGCTCCTCAAGCAGATGTTTTGCATGCACTAATCGATCGTGTACCGAGTCTTCTGCATCATACAGGAGTGTTGCTAGACGGTAGGTAAGGTCATATAGGCGTTCTGCATTCTCGCGTAATGCAAGTTCTTGCTCAAGCTGTTCTTCTTCATGAGGTTGGGGATTAATCTGCGTGATTTCCTCAAGCTGAAAGCGCCGAAATTCGGCTTGCTCACGCAGAGATTGCTGTCGAGCTGCTAAATCCTCAGCCTCGTGCAGTTGTGCACGCAGCGTCGCGAAAAGGTGCTCGTAAGCCTTGAGATGAGGTTCTACTTCCTCGAAGGCATCCAAGAAGCGAACATGTGCTTCTGGACGCAATAACGATTGATGCTCGTGCTGTCCGTGAAAATCAACGAGCTGCTCACCCAATAACCGCATCACCCCCAGCGGCACAGGCGAATCATTGATAAAGGAGCGCGACGTTCCTTTCTCGGAAATTTCACGGCGCAGAAGCAACACATTATCGTTGTGTTCAATCTCGTATTCTTGCAGTATAGTGTTAATCTGTTGATTTCCAGCGATGCGGAAGCTTCCTTCAATAATTGCCTTTGCTGCCCCTTTACGTACATATTCTGCCGAACCACGTTCACCAAACAGCAGAAGTAGTGCATCAACAATAATAGACTTGCCGGCACCGGTTTCACCAGTGATAATGTTTAAGCCGCGCCCAAATTCAATATCTAGTTCTTCGATAAGCGTAAATTGGCGAATCGTAAGGCGGTCAAGCATGATTGCATCAAAATAGCGTGATATGCTATGCACTGCCCATAAAAGGCAATTTAAGAAAAGTTTTGTTCTATCTGCAATAGCGGAAACGCGCTACATGAGAAATTCCTCCAACTCATGCGTGAGCGCCCTGCCATAACAACCGTACTTTTGCACTAAACGTTATTTAACCGTGCAAAAAGTTCCAGCACTTCTTCAACGCGCAGCATTCCCTTATCTCCCACACCGTGTTCGCGTACTGATACCGTCGCCTGCTCTACCTCTTTTTTACCCACAATCAACGCAAACGGAATTTTCTTCTGCTCCGACTCTGCAATTTTGCGATTGACTTTCTCAGCGCGGTCATCAAGTTTCACACGGTAGCCAGCATTACCCAAGCGTTGTGCTATCATCGTTGCGTATGATATTTGCGCATCGGTAATAGGGAGCACACTCACTTGCACAGGCGCAAGCCAAAATGGGAAGTTCCCTGCATAGTGTTCAATAATAATGCTAAGGAAGCGCTCCATTGAGCCAAATGGAGCTCGATGGATAATCACAGGGCGATGCTTCGCGTTATCGGCGCCGGTATATTCAAGCTGGAAACGTTCTGGCATCACGTAGTCCACTTGTACCGTTCCAAGCTGCCACTTTCGCCCGATAGCATCACGCACAATAAAATCGATTTTCGGTCCGTAAAATGCTGCCTCTCCCTTGCCAATAAAGTATTCAAGACCTATCTCATCAGCAACTTCCTGAATTTCTCGCTGAGCACGCTCCCACAAGGCAATGTCGCCTCCATACTTTGCAGTGTTGTCATCGCGGAATGATAACCGCGTTGTTACTTGCATACCAAATGTCTTGAAGACATGCTGTGTTAGTTCAATAGTGCTCGTAATTTCATCTTTTAGCTGGTCTTCTGTGCAATAAATGTGGGCGTCATCTTGTGTAAACCCCCGTACACGACTCAATCCATTAAGTTCGCCCGATTGCTCATATCGATATACCGTACCGAACTCTGCCAAGCGTACAGGAAGGTCGCGATAGCTTCGAGGTTTTGATGCATATATTTGGTGATGGTGTGGACAATTCATCGGCTTCAGCAAGTACTGCTCTTCGCGTCCAGTTTCGTCGGTTAATGTTATTGGTGGAAACTGGGAATCGGCATAGTATGGATAATGTCCCGACGTCTTATAGAGATATAAATTACCAATGTGTGGGGTGATGACTTCTTGATACCCGCGCTTAAGCTGCTCTTCACGCAGAAATGCTTCCAGCTTCCGACGAATGACAGTACCATTTGGAAGCCAGACAGGCAAACCACCTCCAATCGCTGGAGTAATCATGAACAACTCTAGTTCTTTACCAAGTTTTCTGTGGTCGCGCTTTTCTGCTTCTTCGCGCTGTTTGAGGAACTCTTCGAGCATCTGCTTTTTGGGGAATGCAATGCCGTAGATGCGTGTCAGCATCTTGCGTTTCTCATCACCCCGCCAGTATGCTCCTGCTACCGATAGCAGCTTAGGAAACTTGAGAAAACCCGTTGAAGGAACATGTGTACCGCGACACAAGTCCGTAAATCCACCTTGTGTATAGAAGGTAATTGTTTGACCTTGTAAGCCTTCGAGCAGTTCAAGTTTATACTCATCGCCTTTTTGCTGGAAGTAGGCTACTGCATCGCGCCACGCAATTTCTACACGCTGAAACGGTACATCGCGCTGTGCGAGCTCTTTCATTTTTGCCTCAATGTTTGGTAAATCTTCCAGCGACAGCTTAACGCCATTGGGAAGGTCCACATCATAGTAAAAGCCCTGTTCAATCGCCGGACCAATACCAAATTTGACTCCCGGGTATAGCGCTTCCAGTGCTTCTGCCATCAGATGCGCACTTGAATGCCAAAAGATTTGCTTGCCTTCATCGTCATCGAACGTTACAATCCGCACATGTGCATCCGCACGAATAGGAGTGGATAAATCGTATGGTACGCCATCGACGAAAATTCCTAGTGCATTACGTGCTAAGTTATGCGAAATAGATTCCGCAATGTGCAAGCCTGTTACACCCTGATTATATTGACGTGTTGAGCCATCGGGGAAAGTAAGCGTAATGTTCATATAGTCGTGCAATTGATGACAAGTACCTCAATGCTGATACAATTCATTTTCACACAATCTCTGACAGTGATTGCACTACGAACCTCACAACACATCATTCTTTGGATTATGTCGGAAAATTTTCTTATGTTGCCACGTCCTTAAGCGACTACCACCATTATGCTGTGTCCTGCTGAGCCGTAGTATCCCAGAAACTTTTTGTCAGTGTATTCGTAGAACGTCAAAAATACAGATTTTTCTACGAAACCTGTATTGTGATTTCCATCGATTGCCTGTAGCTACTATGAAATACTCTCCAGAACCATTTATTTTTACTGATAGCGATATTCAGCGTATTTGTGAGATTCTTGGCACAGCACCGCAAGCACAGCATG
>JANWZB010000089.1 GCA_025055035.1 Candidatus Kapaibacterium sp. | reverse complement strand
CCTGATTGAGCGCATAGACTGTAACTTCGTCCTCTGCTTGAACGCGAACGTACTGCGGTGCAATTTGGTTATTCTGAGCATTTCGGTTGAGAAGTTGGCTGGCGTTAAAGCCTTCAAGCTCGATATCGCCGTAATTGAGTGCTAGGGTAAAAATTTGTGCGGGATTGGCTATAGAGAATGGACGCACGACTTCGCGTCTTAAGCGCGTGCGGTATGTAATGCGTCCATTTGTAGGTTTGTCGCAGGTGATAAAGAGAAATAGTGAGTCTCGCGTATTAGCACTATCGCGTGTAGTTTCCTCATGAAAATTTGGTAAAAATACCATATAGAAGTCCCGACCGCGACTAGAGCGCGCATTATCGTTACGTGTGTGTATCGGTTGAGCAAACAGCTCTGCGGTGAGAACAAAAACGAGGACACCGAAAACAATAGCAGTGTGCATAGTGGTGTAGAGCAAGCGCAAGGAAGAATAGCAAAAACGAGCATGTACAAACGATGTACGATACCAAGTTACGCAAGTTTCATCGGATTTCCCACGATATACAAAAACAGCACAACGGGCACTGTTCATTGCTGTGAGCACCTCTATTATCTCCGCGCAACATTACGTACAATCGCACAATAAACTTTTCGTTATTCATTGTGTATCTCAGGAAAGCACCCTAAATTGTGCCCGAAATTAATCGAGCACCTCACAGTATGTTTTATTCACTTTTGTTACAGGAGATAAGTACGTATGCAATTTGTTCGTTTGCTTGCTGCGGGATATGCAGCTGTTGCTATTGCAACGTTGATGGCATGTAATCCTTCAACGGGACCGACAAATGTTACCTTGCCGAATGCTGTAGATAGCTTGCGTGCGACCTCAATTAATGCAACTACTGTACGCTTGCGTTGGACTGCACCAGCATCGCCGGGTATAACAGGCTATCGTGTTACCGTTGTTAACACAATGTCGGGCGCTGTGATTGGGACAACTAATACAGCAAGTACGATTATTGATATTACTGGCTTGACAGCAGGAGTAATCTATGCCTTTCGTGTGCAAAGTCGTAACGCCGATACCGTCAGTGCTATGCGGGAAATTCGGTGGTCGCCGGCAGTGCGCATTACTACGATGCAGGGAGGTCCTATTCGTATTTACGAAACAGCATCGGGATTTGGTAGCGGCTTAGGTATTCAAGGAGGCGTCGCATTAAATCTGACAGTTGCTCGCGGAGCAGATTGGGATATCGGCATTGCAACGCGCAGCCCCGATACGCTTCTTATTGGTTCTCCGGGCGGCTTGGGGTATTCTGCTATTGTCCGCTCGGCGCAGAATGATACACGCACAGGCGATAATCTCTACCTCAACGTTGATAGTCTCAATCAGGTCTTCGACACACAGATACAAATGGGCGCACCGGGCGTCTTCCCAATACCGCTCCGCACTATCACACGTGGATTTGTGCTTGCTATTCAAACTCGTGCAGGCAACTTTGCAAAGATTTTTGTCAAATCAGCTAGTGGTGTGATTTTGCAGGGAACATCGCCTAATCGCTACATCGAGGTTGAGGTATCGTATCAGCCTACACCCAACGTTCCATATGCTCATGTGCCAACGTTTTCTGTAGAGAAAGGATTGATTGATGCGCGGACGTTCGGCGTGCTTGCAACATTTGAAGAATCAACGCGATGAGCGTTGTCGTCATTATCACTACTATCACCTATTTACAGCTTATTCCACCGTTTTGGTATAGCGTATGAAAAGCATCTATGCATTGACTACAGCCTGTATCGTTGCTTGCGTCGTTCCGATGCTGAGCATTGCGCAGGATAAAATCTCGGCCAGCACAGACCAAGCACAACCAGTCAAGAAGGTTACTGTTGGCACAGCACCAACAACGCGAACATCAAAGCCCACAAAAGGTGTTGTTATTAGCCTTTTGACGTTTAAGCGAGTTACCAGCGAGGAAGCAAGTGCGATGGCAAACAAGGGAGCATTAGCGCTGATGGTGGGCTCGCGTATTATCTACGTTGTGAAGTCCGATGGCTCAAGCGCTGGAGAAGACCTTGCGCGCCTAGCCGATGCACCAGTAGGCGTCGTCGGCAGGACTGTCTCGCGCGGTGGCATCACAGTTCTGCTCGCGGATATGATTGAAACCATGAAGTAGAGTTAGAAGCTCTATGTATTGATCATTGGTAGCCCGGTGGTAATATTCACTGGGTTTTATATTTTGTGGTGCGCACACTGCGAAGTACATTTTGAAAACGTGTAGCCAAAGAATCATAGTATCATGATGGAGTCAATTATGGATTCATCGTACTATACGTATTGGGCAAAGACAGCACATACGGTGTACCACTTGCTACCGTATCATTTGCTCGATGTAGCGGCAGTTGGGCACGTTCTGCTGAGTCGCGATACACGCTTGCGCAGGCGACTTGCAGACCTATGCTCTATGCAGGAAGAGATGTTGCATCAGTGGCTTGTGTTTATGCTTGCACTACATGATGTGGGAAAGTTTTCGCAGACGTTTCAGCAACTCGAACTCAAAGTGTATAACACTCTTCACGGAACAACTCTTCAGCAGGCTGAGCACACGTACAAATACCGCCACGATTGGCTGGGCATGTTTGTATGGCAAGGATTATTGCAAAACACACTACCGATAACACTCAGCGCAACGGCTTCTGAGCAAGCAGTTTCATGGGCGCAGCCGATATTCGGGCATCACGGCAAGCCGCTAGACAACACGGGCGAGATGAACGTAATTTGGAACTCCGTAAGTAGAAACACATACTTCGACGAGAGCGCTTGCCAAGCAGCCCAGGAGTTTATGAACAGCGCATGGCAGCTTGTATCATCAACATTTTCTCATGCACAGGCGCTCAACATTCCTGAAAAAATTTCGCCAGTGGCTTCGTGGCTCGTGGCAGGATTTGCAGTACTAGCGGATTGGATTGGGTCGAACTCTCATGACTTCCCTTTTTGTCAGGAACATCAAAACCTTGAAGAATACTGGAGTTATGCCCTGCAAAAGGCACAAGCTGCCATTACCGGCAAAATGCTTCAAACCAAGAATATTGCTGCACTTCAAGACTTCACGACATTATTTCCTTTCATTCACACACCAACACCGCTTCAGAACTGGGTGTCCCATGAAGCGCCAATCAAGGACATGCCCCAACTCTTCATCATTGAGGATATGACGGGCGCAGGCAAAACTGAAGCAGCGCTCATGCTTGCACACCGCATTATGGCGCAAAATGACGGCTCACGTGCCGACGGTATCTTTATTGCGCTGCCAACAATGGCAACTTCTAACGCTATGTATCGGCGGCTTGCAGCACGGCAGGAATCCAACGCACCTGCACTATATCAGCGTTTGTTTGCTCAAGACCAACAACCAATGCTAGTCTTAGCACACGGCGCAGCAAGCATTGACGAAACATTTCAGAAAAGTATCGAAGCATTTCTCAGGGCGGAAGCAAGCAATGACCAAGCATACAGCGACGACGACGAAACAATTTCCGCACTCTGCTCGCCATGGATAGCCGACATGAACCGCAAGGCATTTTTGGCAGACGTAGGTGTGGGAACGATAGATCAAGCGCTTCTCGCTGTGCTGTACTCGAAATTTCAGTCGCTCCGGCTGTTGGGATTGCACAGAAAAGTGTTGATTGTAGACGAGGTGCACGCCAACGATGCCTATGTGCACCAGATTTTGCAACGTGTGCTCGAGTTTCACGCAGCGCTTGGCGGCAGCGCGATTCTGCTATCGGCAACGCTCCCCCAGAAAATGAAGCAAGAACTTGTCAACGCTTTCAACACAGGCTTGCAGGCAAACACAGAGGCAAAAGAACAACTGCAACAAGCGTCATTCACAGAACAGCAAATACAAGCCAGACGCAGCCAGCGTGGCGTATTGCGCCAGATAACACAGTCGCAACATATCACGGACTTTTGTGTGGAATGCGACAAGTACCCTCTAGCAACGGTCTTTGATGGCAGTAACATTTACAAGCAGCCGCTCGAAATGCGCGCCGAACTTGTACGGGATCTCAAGATTAGACTGATTTTTGTAACAAATGATACTGTGCATGGCACCGCATTCGACATTATACGTGAAGCAGTCAAGAACGAGCGCTGTGTGTGCTGGATTCGCAATACCGTCAAAGATGCCATCGAAGCCTACGAAGCGCTTGCAAAGACAAAGGAATTTCCGGCAGACAAGCTCATGCTGTTTCATGCTCGCTTCGCAATGTGCGACCGCCAGCGTATCGAAAACGAGGTGTTGGATCACTTTGGCAAGCAAAGCAATGCCCAAAAGCGTGCAGGACGTATCTTGATTGCCACACAGGTTGTGGAGCAATCTCTCGACCTTGATTTTGATGTGCTTATTACCGACCTTGCACCAATGGACTGTATCATTCAGCGTGCAGGACGCTTGCACCGCCACACACGCGACAAACAAGGCAATCCAAGCACGCACGATGAACGTGAAGAGTACAGTACACTCTACGTACTTGCGCCGAGTATAGCACGAATACAACAACAGAACGCAAAGAAAGATCAGCAGGATAATGTAAAAGCCACTTGGTACAGTGAAGTATTCAAAGGTGGTGCAGCTGTCTATCCGAATCATGCTGAACTCTGGCGTACAGCTAAGGTTCTCCACCAGGAACAGAGCATCAAAGTACCAATCGACATTCGCACGTTCATTGAACAAGTTTTTGGAACACGAGCAGATGAAATCGAAACGCCCAAGGCATTGCTGGCAAGTGAAGATAATGCTTCCAGCTCTAATTCCGCTAAACGCAGTATGGCAATGACCAATTCCATTCGCCTGCTGGAGGGCTACCGCCACAGCTATAACTCATGGTTCGACGATAAAAAAATTCCCACACGGCTTGGCGACGAAAGCGTTACGCTGCGCTTAGCGGTTGTAGTCGGCGAGGAAATTCGCCCCTTTGCCGCTCAAAGCGATGAGCAGGTTAAAAAACTTTGCAAACCACACGACTGGCGTGTGGCATGGGCAAAAAGCGAAGTAACGGTGCGAGCATCGCAAACAGGAGAACTTTCTGAACCTGAGAAAGCAACTCAAAACAAAATACAGGAATTGCTTGCAAACAAAGAGAAAATGCCGGATAAATGCAGGTATGCCGAACTTGTTCTGTTAGAAGAATGTCCGGCTCAAGATGAGAACGGTGAAAATGCAGAAGTAAAAGATAAAGCATGGAAACTATTCGGCACAGAACATAAGGTCTATTATTCTCGTACAGGATTTCGACTAGTGAAGGAGGAGAAAAAGAAGAGCACAGGGAATACGAATACGGAGAATACAAAAGAAGGAGGCAAGAATGGCAAAGAAGAATAAAAACAGTGCGGAAAGTAAAAACAGCACAGAGAGTAAAAACCGTACAGAGAATGAAAACAGCACAACAACACGCACAAACACCCCACCTACATACAACCTACTAGAGCAAGCATGGATTCCCGTGCTGCGCTGCGATGGCTCGCCGGACTGGATTGCCCCGCATCAACTGACCGAAGGACTGTGTGGCGACAGGAAGTCACCTATCATGCGACTGAACAGCAACCGTGCGGACTTCAACGCTGCCATAGCTCAGTTTTTGATCGGGCTGTACCAAACAGCATTTGCACCTGAAACCGAGAAAGAATGGCGTTATGACTATCAACATCCCCCCACACCTGATGAACTCAAGAAATTGTTCGAGCAATACAAGGAGTTTTTTTGGTTAGATGGCGATGGAAAGCGGTTTATGCAGGATAAGTCGGCTCAAGAGAAGGGGGAAAAATCAGTAATGAATCAACTACTCCTCGATGCTCCTGATAAATCCACAAGCGACAAAACAAAAGACCACTTTATTAAGAAAACTACGACACAGAACATGAGCAGAGAAGCTGTCATTCCAGCAATAATAGCAAAACAACTGCACTCACCGGGCGTTGGCACAGGCTATAGACAAGCTCTTCGCGGTAGTAAATTTCTGACAACCCTTGTACAGCATCAGGCAAGTTTGTGGCTGAGCATTTGGCTGAACATTATTCCTATGAATGTGTTGTCTGTCCGCCTACAAGGCAAAAGTGCCAACCTCGGATATCAAAACGTTTTCCCTTGGCTTGAGCCCCCCACAAGCGAGAAAGGAGAGATTATCACCCCTGAACATACGCACATTCTTGCTGTTTACTGGGCAATGCCTGAGAGTCAGTGGATGAACTTCAACAACGAGAGTACCCGATGCGACATTTACGGAAAAGAAGACCATTACTGTGTTTCGACCTATTATAAAAGGAATCACGGTGGTAACTACAAAGGATTGTGGATACACCCCCTTTCTCCCATACAAGAACGAACAGCGCAATCATTACAAACAGCCAAAGTACCCAGCACAGCCATTGGATATCATGACTGGTTAGGACTACTTCAAACAGTAGAGAATAAAGACAAAACTACTGTAAAAAAACCAGCATTGGTCATAGATTATTTGCTGAACACCGCAAAATACCTTGACAGCAAAGAAACACGATGGCAATTCGTCCAACAGCAGGAGCATGAAAGAAAAAGCAGTGAGCCAGAGCATACCATACAAACGCTATCGGATATAACAGTGTGGACATTTGGTCTAGACAATGATAGCGCTAAAATCAATGCATGGCGAGATTCTCAAATCCCCATTATCTACATCTCTGGCGAATATCGCAACGATTTTGAATTGGCAATTGAAAACATGATTGCAAGTGCAGAACAATTAGCAAGCGCCTTGAAATCTACCTTCAGAAAGGCAGCAAGCAGAAAGGCAGCAGTTGAAGACATCAAAGACAAGCACACTCTCGCTAACGCCGTAGAAGAACGCTTCTGGCGCTCGACCGAAGCGCGATTTTATCAAGAGTTGCAAAAACTGAAAGATGAGTTAGAAAAGAACAACGTTCAAGTCCTTGAACACGTTAAGAAAGCTTGGAACACCTATATTCGCAACCAAGCAGAATCTCTATTCCTCGCATCCCTGAACCCAAGCTATCTACGGATGCATCCAAAGCAGTTTGCAAAAGGTATAAAAACATTGAAAAAGTTGAAACAATAATTACTCACTCTCTTTATCCCATACAGCGATGGCGGACTATCCTTTTTACGTTAAACCAATTTTTGCTGAATGCTCCATATTTCGGGCATGGCTGCAAAGGCTGCACAATCCTGATGAAAACTACACAGAAGGCGGAAAAAGTTGGAAGCCAGAACTACGCCGCGCACCAAGCCTTGATAAGGTGCTGCATACCGAGCCGTTTGTTGCGCTGTACGAAGACATGAAACCTGTGCTTCCTTCTACAAGCACAGAGTTTTTGCCGGAGTACATCTCCAGAAGGCTTGCCCTTATTGCAGGCGTTGTGGTGCATGGCAAGTATCATGAGGAACATCATGAACCTATCGGTTCAACCTTTAAGGGAACGGACAACAACCGCAAGGCATTAAGCGAACAACGCTTCCGTCGCTTGATGAGCCTTGACGACGAAAACGCTCTGGATAAAATCTTTCTTGAGTGGAAGCGCGTAACGACGATGTTTAAGGATGATCTCAGTTTGCCCCAACTTGCCGACACGCTGTACTATTGGACTGACCGTTACAACGGCGACAAGGTGCGAGCAAACCTTGCGTATTTCTACTACCACACGTCTAGGAACAAGACCTACAGACAACAACCCTAACACACCGTCGGTCCGTAGAGACAAGGCATGCCTTGTCTCTACCCGAATTCACAATTTTTCCATCATGTATATCCCAAATTGTTATGACACGATTTTTGCAGCTCCACGCTCTCACGGTTTATCCACCCTCGAACCCCAACCGCGACGACAGCAATCGCCCCAAAACAGTACGCTATGGCTTCGCCGAACGCTTGCGCATTTCTTCGCAATCGCTGAAAAGGGCTTGGCGGGTTTCAGGCGAGTTCTCACGGGAATCTGTTGGCACACGATTGGCAAATTCAAAAAATACGCTTGAGAACTATTTGAAGCAATGTTTTGAAGGTAAAATTCACGGTGTTACTCCCAAAGCGGGCATCACAGAGGAAGAGAGAGACGAAATCATAAAGGCCTTGATTGAAGAACTGACGAATAATGAAGATAAGCTTGTTACTTTGAGCCATGCCGAAATGGAGCGCGTTCACAATATCGTGAGAAATGGCTCTTCTCTGAAGGAAGAGGAAAATACAAAAGCAAAAAGTAAAAGGACAAAAAATACACGAGCATATGGTATTTTTCAAACAAGTGACTTATCCGCCGACGTAGCTATGTTCGGGCGTATGCTGACGCACCGGCCAGAGCACAATGTCGAAGCAGCTGTGCAAGTCTCCCACGCTTTTACGGTTCATGCCGGTTCAATCGAGGACGATTATTTTACGGCAGTAAACGAACTCCAGCCAAAAGAAAGTGCAGGTGCAGGCTTTGTTGACTTCCGCGCCTTTGGCGGCGGCGGTGTGTACTATCTGTATGTATGCGTAAATATTGATTTATTGCTAAGCAATCTCAACAACAACACGGAAGCTGCACAACAAGCGGTCAAAGGGCTTGTGAATGCCATGACAAAGGTTGCCCCGAGCGGCATGCAGAATTCCTTTGGCTCTCGCGTTCGCTGCGAATATTTATTAGCTGAGTACAGCACACAACAACCCCGCTCCTTAGCAACGGCTTTTCTGCAAGCCGTCTATGGCGATAAGCACGACAACCCGTTGGAAATCGCAAAACGCCGCTTAGAACACTGCCGAAACCAGATCGATGCAATCTATGGCAAAGCATGGGATGATTATCGCGTGATGGGAAGCACGGAGCACAATAACGAGCATCAAGGTAAAAATGTGAATCTAGACGGTATTATTGAGTTCTGCACAAATCAGTTCTGCACAAAAGCTATCGCTGCCCAAGCAACAGCGCAACAAGAGCAGCCACAACAACAAGAACAGCAACAGGAGCAAACCTCATGAGCAGACGATTTCTCTGTTTTCGTATTTATGCACCATTTGCTGCCTTTGGCAGTTTAGCTGTTAGCACAGAACGGGATACCGTGATACACCCAACGAAATCATCGCTTGTTGGTTTAGTTGCTGCTGCCTTCGGCATTAAGCGTGAAGAACAAGACAAGACGGAGAACCTTTCAAAGGCAGTACGATTCGCTGTGCGTGTGGATGCCCCATCATTCTTTTGGCAAGACTATCACACTGTGCAGACACCGGGCAATATACGAAATATCCCACACAAACATTGGAAAACACGTTGGGAGGAACTAGGATATAGCCAAGAGTACAGCAATAGATATGCAAAGCACGTCGAAACAATCATTTCGTATCGCAATTATGTGAGCAATGCGCTCTACACTGTCTGCCTCTGGCTTTGCTCAAACACAACAGACCTCACGCTTGAGCGCATCAAAGAACGCCTCGAAAAGCCCGTTTTTACGCTCTACGCCGGACGCAAGTCTTGTCCGCTTGCGCTGCCGCTTGCACCACGCATTGTGGAAGCGGAAACTGTCAAAGCAGCGTTTGACCAATGCCAGTTTTCCGAACAAGAAATAAAACTCTTGTTTTCCGAACAAGAAATAAAACTCTTGAACCTGCTCTTCAACGAGAATCGACGTTCGCAACACTACTTTTGGGAAGATCATGGTGAGCACATTGGCATACAGCCAACACTCCGCACCCTTGTCCGCGACGAACCTCGTAGCCGCACAAAATGGCAGTTTGGTGAGCGCTTTGAGTATACGGCAATTCTCCATGAAATGACAACAGAGGAGAAAAGGTCATGATGACCCCTCAGTTCTTCTCCAAAATAACCCTTCGCAATTCTGCATCAACAACAAGGATTCTGCAAACACTGCTTGCCGACGGCTACGCGCCGCACAAGGTTGTGTGGCAACTGCTCTCGTACAGCCCAGAGCAACGACGCAACTTCCTATTTCGCTACGACATCGAGCCGCGAAGTGGTATCCCACAGTTTTACGTGCTCTCCGAACAGCGCCCCCGCACCGACCATTCCCTCTGGAACGTGCAGATTGCTCGACATTCCTATTCCGAGTACCTTGAACACTTGAATATTCAAGGAGGTTCAATGTTTCGCTTTATGTTACGTGCTAACCCGACCTACTCGCCACCGAAAAAGTACCGTACGACACCAAGCGAAAAACGACGCGACTTAATTATCCATCTACGGAAGCAACTTCCCAGAGATGCAGACGGTGTACGCGAAGAACCACATGCTGCAACCGAACACCGCGCCTGTAAAGAATGGCTAGAGCGTAGAAAACATATTGGCTTTGAACTTGTCGAGCCTCATGAATTGTTGCTTGTACGAGGGTACGACCAAATACGTTTTCGTCATAAAAATCACACAATCATTCTCAGCCGCGTGGATATGGAGGGAGTGTTGAGGGTAACGGATGTGCAAAAATTTCAGGAAAATCTCAGGCAAGGCATCGGACATGGCAAAGCTTTTGGGTGTGGGCTACTGCTTATCAAACCTCTTTAAGTAACGCAGAGTTATGAACGTCTACCTACCCGAACTCGGCGCAATCCCGATGAAAGAGCGCCTTTCGATTCTGTTTATCGAAAAAAGCCGCATCGACGTGCTGGACGGTGCGTTTGTGTCGGTGCGCTACGAACCGCGTGTCCCTTCTCCAACAACCCCAGAACCGAATGATGACGGTATCAGCAGCAGTGCAGCAGCAGAGGAATGGCAGGAAGTGCGTACGCACATTCCCATTGGCGGCGTAGCATGCCTGATGTTAGAGCCCGGCACACGCATTTCGCATCGTGCTGTGCAGCTTGCGGCGATGGTCGGGACGCTGCTTGTGTGGATAGGCGAGGGTGGTGTGCGCTTATATTCTAGCGGTCAGCCTGGTGGCGCGCGTTCAGATAAGCTGCTCTACCAAGCAAAGCTTGCGCTCGACGACACGCTGCGCCTCAAAGTAGTGCGCAAAATGTATGAACTCCGCTTTGGAGAACGGCCCCCTGAACGCCGAAGTATAGAGCAACTACGCGGTATGGAAGGTGCGCGAGTCCGCAAAATGTATCAAATCCTTGCACAGCAGTATCGTGTGCCTTGGAAATCACGTCGGTATGATATTGAAGACTGGGACACAAGTGATATTCCGAACAAGTGTTTAAGTGTTGCGATGTCGTGCCTGTACGGTATTACCGAAGCTGCACTACTAGCCGCTGGCTATGCTCCCGCTATTGGCTTTATTCATACAGGGAAACCCCGCTCATTTGTCTTTGATATTGCTGATATTGTGAAGTTCGATATCGTCGTTCCTGTGGCATTCCGTATAGCAGCACAGTATATACGCAAGGAGCGGGATGATCCTCTAGAACGCGCCGTGTGCTTAGCATGTCGTGATGCCTTTCGCCAGAGCAAAATATTAGCACGGCTTATCCCACTTGTTGAAGAAGTGTTAGCAGCAGGTGGAATTCCTCTTCCTGCTCCTACTCCAGACCAAATATTACCTGCATTTGATGAGAAAGGAGGAATTGGTGATGATGGTCATCGTCGTTGAAAATGCCCCTCCGCGCTTGCGCGGCAGGCTTGCAATATGGCTGCTAGAGGTACGAGCAGGTGTTTACGTCGGGCGATACGGCAGGCGTGTTCGTGAAATGATTTGGGAACATGTTGTTGCTGGCATTTCGGACGACACACACGAAGGCAATGCGGTGATGTGCTGGCAGGATAACTCTGAGTTAGGCTTTAGCTTTGAGACCGTTGGTGCAAACCGTCGTATCCCTACAGAGTTCGATGGCGTTCGTTTAGTTTCCTTTTTGGCAGAGCAGGCAACACGGTCTGTATGATGCGCGGCTGCTTCTAAAAGCGCGATAGTTTGGGCTTCGAACAAACGTCTGGGAAGACAAGTCTCCATCGTACATTGCCGGTTTGAGTATGTGGTAGAATTATTCTATCATTGCAAACGCTTGGTTTGCAAGGGGATAGAATATAGTCTATTTCCCGCACACGCGGGGATGAACCGACCTCTAGGGAATTAACACCAGAGGATATGAACTATTTCCCGCACACGCGGGGATGAACCGTATCATGCTTGCATATAGAGACCAGCTTGAATCTATTTCCCGCACACGCGGGGATGAACCGAGTATTACTAGACAACTATTCGTTGATCTAGCCTATTTCCCGCACACGCGGGGATGAACCGTCATTGCTGAATACGAGGAGTATCAGGTAACACTATTTCCCGCACACGCGGGGATGAACCGGACTTCTGCCATAAATTGAAACGGTCGTCTTAGCTATTTCCCGCACACGCGGGGATGAACCGACCACTCCACCAGAAACAACAACTGTTCCTACCTATTTCCCGCACACGCGGGGATGAACCGCAAGCATGATACTTTGCAGTTTTTCCTGCCACCTATTTCCCGCACACGCGGGGATGAACCGCATGTGCACTAGAAAATGAGTTGATTCATCACCTATTAACACCACACGCGGCGATCAAACGTGTATAACAGGATCTAGCGCATAAGGGATGTA
>JANWZB010000088.1 GCA_025055035.1 Candidatus Kapaibacterium sp. | reverse complement strand
TCATGTCCGAAAGACTAACAAGTGCCTCATCTGTGGAGTCTTGTAGAAGAGCATGAGCTTGAACATAGTCCTGAAGCTGCATTTGTTCTAGCGTTGTTCCTGCATATTCAGCAACGGTTTCTATAATTTCTACATCTTGGTTGGTGAGCTGTGTTTCACCCAGCTCTTCAATAAACAATGCACCGTAGCACCGCGAGACGGATATCAGTGGTACAACAGTAAAAGCTAGTTTCAACGGCTTCTGTTCGCACTCAGTGACACGCACACAATTCGCCGGAGGGTTAGCAAATCTATATGTCCGCCCTTGCGTAATTGCTCTGCCCACGAGCGAATCCTCGAGATGTACCTCGCCACCAAGTATTTCTCTGGCTAAGGGCTCTTTAGTATGAAGATTCGATACATACCAGCCTGAGCGCTCTTCACTGTAGATACATGTGCCAATCGTAGTATAAGGCACAAGCCTCATGAGCGAACGAATAAGCGCCGTACAAATATCTTCGCTTGTGCGTTCAGGCTTAAGTGTCAGCTGACGAAATGTGTCTATTGCTTCCAGCGTTCGTGCCGACTGCAACAAATCATATTTCTCTGTGTAGCTTTGAATCAGCCCTGCAATGAGCTTGGTGAAATGCCCAAGAAAACTTACTGTTGCATTGTCGTACGCATCGTCTTCCGTCGAATCTGCCATCAGGACACCAACAACCGCTTTGTCAAAATACACAGGAACGCCCACGAACGACCGTGTTCTGGATGGTGCGGTATAATACGGCAGCAACTCCAACTCTGCTTCATTGCTAATCTCGCTGAGTATCTCTGGGCTACCTGTCTCTGTGATGTGGGTAAAAACGCTATCAGGGGAAACTTCGGCGAGAACAACAGTGCGCTGCACATTCTGGCTAATGTCAGAAATCTTTGCTTCCAGTGTCAAGCATTTGCGGTCGGCAGCATACCACCAAAATGCTGCTGTCCGCGCATTCATTGACGAGCGGATCGCCAATAGTATACGCTGCAAAAGATACTCAAACTCGCGTCGTGGCTCATGTTTTGCAGCCTCTGGTGCATCCTCAGCAATATCCGTCATTTGGATCGTGAGCTTCTTACGGCGATGACTGACATGCTCTGGAGGTAACGGCGTCGAACCATGCTGAATATCTTGGCTTGCAGCGGGCGGAACAGATGTCTCAACGTACTCCCGCTTCACTGCAGCTTTTGCTGCACGCGTTACCTTGTCTTGAATTCCTTCTTCTGCTGCTAGTTCTTGAGGTTCAGACGTTGCTTCTAATACTGCGGGCGTGTACTCTAGTGCGCTCGACAGCGAAACACTCTTGTCATCCTTGTCAGCATCTTGCTCTGTGCGCTGACTCTCTTGATGCCGTACTGCCCCTTGGACTTGATTGCCAGCTATCTGACTGTTCTCCCGCTCGACATCCTGCTGACTACCTGCCAGCTGCTTTGTTGTACTCTCTTGCTGTGTTAAACTTGGTGTGGATGATGGAGATGTACCAACAATCCGAAACTCCTCACCTTCATCATCGGTAAACGAAGCGCCTACTAGCGTTGTATCAAGTTTTGGGGGTGTATACGAACCCGGTGTTATTTTCCCCAAGACAAGAGGTGGGGGAGGTGGTGTTTTGGGTGGCGGAACAGAACTACGTTGTACATTCTCGGGAAGTGTTGTCTGCCCTATACGAATCGTTGGCGTAAATTCGTTGTGTTCTGCCACGCTTTCATCGGTATCGTCGAATACAAGGACATTTTTTCCTGAAGCTTGCGCTCCTTTCTGTGGCGCTGAAGTAGTGCCGACATCTGAAGAACCAGCAATGCTGCGTCCTGTTTGGGCAGAAGTCTGTAATGGCGTAAATTTTTCTGGTGCAACGGTCAGTGACACAGGCGTAGTGTCATTGAAGCTTACAGTATCATCGAAATCGTCAAATACAAGTACTGTCGAGGATGTTAAACCTGACGGTGCCTTCACTGGTGGCGGAGATTCTACCGCATCCTGCTGCTGTGTATAATCAGTGTCGCCAAATGACTCAGCAAAATCGTCAAATACAAGGCGCTTCGAGGTACTGTCCTGCTTAAGTGTCGTCTTGAAATCCGTTATCTCAGAGACTGTTTTGCCAACAGGTTTGTTGGCAGCATAGCCTTGCAAAGGCTGCACATCGGTCATACGCTGGTGATACAGCACGACTATACCAACAATACCCAATAGCACAATACAGATGCCGATAAGGCGTATGGGCGTATCATCCACAGAAACGGTGATCACTACCCCCAGCACAATCACAATAAGGGCAGGAATATCGGTAGTGGGACTGAATAGTCGTGACAATGGTGGCTGCTTTGTACTCATACTGCTCACAAAAATGCGTCAGCATCTGTATACACGGGTTATGCGAGGGCTAGTGCTACATTTTAGTTCGCGTCACTCACAAGGAACATCTGCCATGCTGCTAACGTCATACCATCCCACAGTTCATTCGAACGAATCAACGCAGTGATTTCTGAGCGGCACAAGCGCAAACGAATAAATTCCTCTGAATCATCATGGCGGATGTTCAGCACAGGTTTGAGGTCTGTTGCAAGAAAAACTGCACTCAATTCATTGGTGATACCATTACAAGGATTGAACACACCAAGAAAGTGCAGCACACCAGAAAAGCCTGTTTCTTCCTGCAGCTCGCGTTGTGCTTGCTCTTCTATGCTCAGGTCTGGCAATTGCCCACCACCGGGAAACTCGATACTCACACGCTGGTTCAGGTATCGGTATTGCTTGGTGAGCAGAAACGTGTCGTCCTCAAATCGCGGCACAATCATCACTGAGCCGCGTGAGTGAACATAGTGATATTCACCGTATGAGCCATCAGGCTTCTCATATATGTCGAACCCGTACTGCCAGTACGGGTTCGATTCTTTAATGCTGTGCGATATCTGCTTTAGCTCCTTGAGCATAACTACGGCAAGGGGTCAGCGTTTATCTAACATTTGCTGCAATTTCGGCTTCACTGAAGAAAAATGCGACTTCATATTTACCATTTTCAACGGAATCTGAGCCATGTACAGCATTTTCTCCTTTCGAGGCAGCGAAACGCTTGCGAATTGTCCCCTCAGCGGCTTCGGCAGGATCGGTAGCGCCAATAAGCGTGCGATAGTCAGCAACTGCATTTTCTTTCTCAAGCGCAAGCACCACTACAGGTCCGCTACACATGAACTCTACAAGCTCTTCATAAAACGGTCGTTCTTTGTGCACAGCATAAAATGCTCCTGCTTGCTCCTTTGTGAGTCGTAGCATTTTGAGACCTATAATCTTGAATCCTGCGTTGCTGATCATCGTGATGATTTCACCAACAACGTTTTTTCGTACCGCGTCGGGCTTACAAATAGCAAGTGTACGTTCCATGAAACACACCTAAACGTGAGACAAACACTGAATCACCAAACGCTACTTCTTCGACGACTTTGCCGTTGAAGCTTTTGTTTTCTTTGTTGCTGATGTATTTGTGGTAGTAGAATTTCCTGTTTGCGAAGCCGCAAGTGACACACGTGTGCGCCCAGACGCAGAGGCTTTCGTACGAGCAGATGTCGAGGCAGATACTTTTTTGGTAGAAGTCTGCGGGATATTTTGTTTTGCTAGTCCAAGCACTTCTGCAACAGTAGCACCAATTCTCGCTGGCGATTCTACAATATAAATGCCAGCTCGACGCATTGTTTCCATTTTCTCTTTTGCCGTGCCTTTGCCTCCGGAGATAATAGCACCAGCATGGCCCATACGCCGCCCCGGTGGTGCCGTCTGTCCTGCAATAAAGCCAATCACTGGCTTTCTCACGTACTGCTTTACATATTCAGCAGCTTCTTCCTCAGCCGAGCCACCAATTTCCCCGATCATTACAATTGCACTCGTCTCTGGATCTTCATTGAAAAGTCGTATTGCGTCGATAAAGCGCGTACCAATGATCGGGTCTCCGCCAATACCAATAGCTGTCGACTGAGCAATACCCAAATCACTCATTTGCTTTACAGCCTCGTAGGTTAACGTTCCCGAACGTGATACTAACCCAACACCACCAGTATTGCCTTGAGAGATCTGTTTATCAGGAAGGAAAACAAAGCCAGGCATAATGCCAATTTTGCACTCACCGGGTGTAATGATTCCTGGGCAGTTTGGTCCAATAAGGCGAGCATCTGAATGTTTGAGTGCAGCATACACTGTGATCATATCGCGCACAGGAATTCCTTCCGTAATGCACACAATTAGCTGAATACCCCCTTCGATTGCTTCGAGTATAGCGTCCGCTGCCAGTGGCGCAGGAACAAAAATGATAGATGTATCTGCACCTGTCTCTGCAACAGCATCGCGCACTGTATTGAACACAGGCACAGGATGCGAAAACGTATCGTCTCCTTTACCAGAATATGTCGTACCGCCCTTGCTGGGCGTTACCCCACCAACAATCTTTGTTCCATAGGCAAGCATCTGCGATGTATGAAATGTACCTTCGTTGCCTGTGATACCCTGCACAAGGACTTTCGTATTGCTATTGACCAAAATACTCATAGTACAACGACGAGAAAGTAAGTGGTGTGACAAAGAGCACGCGTTATCTCAGCATGATATCGTCTTGTTTTAGTTTCGCAAGACGCACCTGCGCACTGGAGCGTAGCGCTACTAATAGACTTGCGAAGATAGTATTTTTTTTTCGGCTATGAAAATGTTTCTTTCGTATACTGTCCTTTTTCTTCCTGCTGAGCGAATGCTCTATGTAAACAGGAAAAATTTCCCTAATTTACATGAAATTGCGTCGAAACACTGACAAGCAATGACATCCAATGACATCATCTCGATACCGGCAAGATAATGACACACACACTATCTTTCACAACCCCTCGATACACCTGCCTTCAGACTCTTCAGCTTACCGAATACACACACCTTCTGCGAGCACTCGACAATGAACGCCAAGAAATTGTACTTCTGCGCGTGTTTCGCACACACAACGAGGCAGAGCAGTCGTTTATCTTAACAGAAGCAGCAGCACTTGCAAAGCTTGATGTACCGCAGATTGCTACACTGTATGACATCAATATCACAGCACAACATGAGCCATACATTGCATTTGAAAACCTTCAGTACATTCCCCTTGAGACCATTCCTCGTACACACGTTCATTCATTTGCATACGTCATACGAATTGTTGAATCACTTCTGACGGCACTTGCCCCTCTACACACACAGATGCGAGCAATATGTTGCATATCTCCTTCTTCTATCCGCCTTGCTGACGAACATACCCCAAATGTACGTATTGCTCTCGACCAGTGGTATCCTCTATTCAGCGATGAGATTGTACGCTCAGTGTACGGCGCACACAATCGCTACGCAGCACCAGAACTTGCTTCATACTATATTCCCGATGCCCGTGCTGACTTGTACAGTATTGGTGCAAGCTTGTACGAAGCACTGACAGGACAATCCTTCGACCAGCTTGCCACTGTTGATTCCCCTGGTATAATTGAACACCTTATTTCTGAAGCACTGCGCTTCTATGTTCCAGACCTCCCAGATGCTTTCGTTCAATGGATGTACGGGCTTATTGAGCACGATCGTTCAAAGCGCTTTTTCTCAGCACATGAAGCTCTGGAATATCTAAAGACACATCATCTTCTAGCAACAAGTGAGTCTTCTGTTCCTAATGTTAGCTCTGTTAGCTTACTTCCAATAAATATCATCGGCATGGAATCTGCACGAGCCGCTGTCGTGAATATTCAATCACCCTTCGTAGAGTCTCCTGTATTGGAAATCTCTGGTGAGCCGGGACTTGGGAAAACTATGCTTCTGCGCTCACTGACGCAGTCTCGGTTGCAATCCCCAACATTGCAGCGCTACAAAATCGTCTCTGCGCCAGCGTATCAAGCACATGTACTCACCGATGCGATTGCCGAAGCTTGTCATAAGCACGAGCCAACGCTTATTCTTGTTGATGATGCCGAGCAAATCCCAGAAGAAACGCGTTTGCGCATACGTGGCCTTCTCTCGCAGGAAGAATCTCTGCTAACAGGCATCCGCCTCATAGCAACGCATCGCTCACAGCTCCCTTTGTTTGCTGCAAAGCCAACAATGCTCACCCTTGCACACTTTGCTCCTTCTCATATCCCGTTGTTCTGTGAGGAAATACTCGGGCGCTGCGCATTTACTCCCGAATTTTACCGGTATCTGTATGCCTACACGAAAGGACATCCTGTAACACTGACTCTTGTACTACGCTCCTTTGCTCGCAATGGCACAATCCAGCGCCAGAACCGCATCTGGACACACACTGACATCCCCTCCTTGCCCGACAGTGGAGCGGTATCGCCTAGCACTGCTGCAATTGAGTCGTTGCGCTTGGTCTCGAGCGATATTCTCTCTACGCTTGCAGCAATTACGGCAGCACTTCGCGCTTCGACACAGGCACACCAACGCTTTCCCCATGTACCTCATCACATTTTATTACCTTCGCTGCACCTTATAGCCGAACTTCTCGACACATCCACTCAGCATGTTCTGCGCACACTACTGCCCCTACTATTCGATGGCTACATTACCTTGCGTAACTCTCTTCTTGAGTGGTCGCATGAGCTTTTCCGCGAAGCAGCTCTGTCTGTGCTAGAGCAAGCGAGTATAGAGCGCTTTGAGCAACTCACCTACGACATTCTTATGACTCGCATTCGCTCTTGCACGCCGGCGATTACGCAATCACACGCGACAATAACCGAGCATTCTCTTTCTTCTCCTTACCACGATAATGAGAAACGTTATCTACCTCGTTCTGCACACGTCGCTGCTCATAGTGCTCATGGAGTATCACCTGCATCAGAGCCACAAGTCATACTTATCCAGCATCAGAGCAAGGATGACGAATATCCTGCTGTCATGCTTGGTACATCACCTGCTGTAGAACTTCTGCGGAAAAACCTTGCTATTGCTGCATCACAGGATACACCGTGTCTGCTCGAAAGTGTCTATGGAAGCGACCGCGAAGATATCGCTCACTGGATTCATATGCATAGCGCCCGTAAAAATTGCTCGTTTCATGCAATTTCCTGCGCCGATTTCACGACCGAAGAATTTGAGCTCTATCTTTTTGGCACAGACACTCGCAGCGGATTGCTTGCTGACGCTATAGATGGAACAATCTTGCTGGACGACATAGAACATCTTGCGTTACCACTCCAGCAACGCCTTGCTCGCTTCATTCACACTCAGCGCAAAAGCGCCAAAGCGCTTCACCCCATATATTCTGCTGTCTCTAATGTACGCTTACTGCTGGGATTCACTATCCACAATAACGTGCGTGCCGACAAAGCCATGCGCGCTAGTACACTTGCTACTGAGCTGTTCTTTGCAATGTCGGGTATGCGTGTTGTCGTACCATCTCTTGCAGAACGCCACGATGATATACCAGAGATAGCACAAGCATTCGCTCGCAGTATTGCTGGCGAGTACGGAATTAGATTTGTGCCAGACGATATTCCATCAAGCTTCTGGCAGCAGTTTGCCACAAAGCAGTGGATCGCAGATGTAGCAGAACTTGAAGCAGACGTTCGCACACTCGTGTTACAGTTCAACCCTTGCCATGTAGCAGAATCACTAGAACGCCTAAACGATGCGCTCTTTTCACGAACACCTTCAAGTACCACCGACACTACCTCGAGCGATGCCACTGCAACAGCAATTAGCACCTCGACAGCCCACGACCATTCTATATCACAGCAAGAAATACTCTCGATAGATGACGCTCAAAAAGCACATATCCTCCGTGCTCTTGCAATAACAGGAGGAAACAAAACAAAAGCAGCACAGATACTGAAAATCAAACGTACAACACTGCTTGCTCGCATGAAGAAGTTTGGTCTTATGCCATAACAACTTCCTAGCTTCCGTACATCCACCTCCTCATTCTACCTCATTCTACTAAGGCTGTATGCATCCTACCACCATTCTTCTACTCGATACCGAAGGGATAGCATCGAATCTGTATCCATTCAGCATTCTTCATCCTAGTTTTGAGCTTCGATGCGGAGGATTACGGCTGTTTGAAAAGTTTAGGTGGTTATACCCCTCTACACAATTTCTTTTCTACGCTCCTGCAAACGAGCGGCTCATGCATCTTGCTTCGTTTACAGCACGATTCGGAACACACGCTGCAACGCATTTACCTCACACTAGCAGTGTTCTCATCCTCTACGGGAACGTGCTTGCCCATATTGAATGGCAGCATACATTTCATACCATTCTTACCAATGCCCTAGAGCAACATAGAGAAACCCCGCTTGTTTTCACGGCTCACACAAAGCCCTTTGCAGCATTCCTTCCTTATCGGATAGCGCAGCAGACATCGCTGGAATCCGCTAGTAAGTTTGATAATGCACTATATGCTAACGCCCCACGCTTTGATGTGCCCAGTACTCTACAGATAACGTATTTATGGGATGCACTAGAGTATAACTCACGTGCAATTGAGCACGACGCTGCGCTTTTTCGTATGTACTACCACTCTCTCTACAGTTCTACACGACATACAGAGTTTACCTCAGGTGTATATGTACTCGACGCCGAACGTATCATAGTGGATACGAATGTTGATATAGCGCCTTGTGTTGTCCTCGATGCACGCGGCGGCAGCATCGTACTTGGAAAGAATGTTCAGATTCAGCCTCATGTTAGCATTGTCGGACCATGTTTTATTGACGACAATGTTCTCATCAAAGCTGGTACGCGCATATACGAAGGCACAACGCTTGGTACACTGTCGAAGGTCGGTGGAGAGATAAAAAACACTATCATTCAGGGTTTCAGCAACAAGCAGCACGATGGATGTTTAGGCTATTCGTTTCTTGGAGAGTGGGTCAATCTTGGCGCAGGAACTAATGTTTCGGACCTTAAAAATAACTACAGTACTATCCGTGTTCGCTTTTCTGATAGCAAAGAGCATGAAATCTCCACAGGGCGTACCTCTCTTGGTCTTCTTGCAGGCGACCACACAAAAAGTGCCATTAACACCTCATTCAATACTGGCACTGTTACTGGCATCAGCGCCAATATCTTCGAACGCACTCCAGAGAAGTATGTACCATCCTTCTCCTGGGGTGGCGGCTTGTCTTCTTCTCGATTCGATATCGACAAAGCCCTTGCACTTGCACGCACAGTTATGATGCGAAGAAACAAGACATTGCTACCAGAAGAAGAATCGCTCCTTCGCTACGAGTTTGCACGGAGTATCCAGTAACGGCTACGGCAATCGTTCCACATTTCCACGATAATCGTTCCACATTTCCAGAGCCAGATGCAGAATACTAAATACTACACGAACTGTATCACACACTACTCGGACAATTGCATCGCTAATCCTATTCCGAATGGCGTTGGATATACCATAATCCTGCTGTAGTGCTGCGCGGCATTGCGTTCTCGCTCGAGATGTGTTACAAATAGCCCAGCTCCTGCACCGATGGCAGCCCCCAGTATAATATCTGATGCCCAATGCTTTGTGTGGTACAGCCGAGATATTGCAGTAAGACCTGCCAGTGCATATAACCCCACACTCACGAGTGATTCACCAGCGCACTCAGCCAAGACGGATGACACAGCAAATGCCACTGTTGTATGTCCTGACGGGAATGACATGAGACTATCGACGCACTGGAATGGTCGGGCCATGAGTGCACCCTCCCCAACGTACGGTCGACTACGCCCAACAAGAGCTTTTATCGCAAGATTCAGCACCCCACCGAAGGCTACAGCTTCGAGCGCAAGGCAGCCTGTACGGCGCATCGATACATTTCCCAGTACTGTACCGACGCCATACAGCCCAATTCCAACACTAGCCCCAAACCACAACTCACCATAATAACGCCCAACTTCTGCTGTAACGTCCGCCACATGAGAACGAGAACGGAGCATCAGTGCATTGATATGCTGATCAAATGGTATAAGCGCGGCTGACGAACCGAGAACAGCACCGGTTATAAGCCAGTCTCGAGCACTAAAGCGTATAGGGGCAGTACAATACGCTACTGCATCATCGTATGCTCCACGTATGTCAGACCACAGTATCTCCGCAACGTTGCGTTGCCCAAGCGTAGACAACACTGAATCGCCTAGCAATCTGCCATCACAGCTTGCATCCGCAAGGGCATACGCCTGTACAGACATTGCTACAGAAGCAACTATTGCAGCAAAATAGCACAGCATAGAATCTTTCTTCATATTGTTGGATATATCATTGTGGCTTACAATGCTTTTCACTAGGATAGTTCACTATGCGCTATGCTCGAGCATTGCTACCGTACATCAAAAATATACGACGACCGTTACACTATCCATAAGATTCATATCGAGACATAACAAATTACACCGTATTTTTGTTTTTCGACGAATTGCTCCTAAGCGTCAGCTGCAAACATCACTCTCATACCACAATCTAGCATTTGATGTACGCGAGGAGGTAATCGTATGAATACAGAACAGTATCAGCAATTAGAACACATAGCACAAAGGCGCTCGATAGTTGCTGCTGTACTTACAGCAGCGATGATGACTGTGTATTTCGGATTTATCTTGCTGGTAGCTTTCTGGAGAGATTTTATGAGTACGCTTCTTACTACAGGTCTGAGCATTGGTATAGTGCTCGGAGCACTTGTTATCATTTTGGCATGGCTTTTCACCTATGTTTACGTGCGCTGGGCAAATACTCGATACGACACTGCTCTCGCTCGATTACAGGATTCGAGCACTAAATAGCGCATACACACGTTCCCACTGCACCACGCTATACACACAGAGTCTTTATTTTCGTATCATTTCCTTGTCTACACTCAAGGCTACTTGTATGAATCCATCTTCCTCACAGCATGCAGCAGAAGCTGTCTCCTCGTTCGGCTCGACGCTAGGTCAGCCTAATGCTTTAGCTGTTCTATTTTTTCTTGGTTTCATTGTCATTACTCTTGGTGTAACGTACTGGGCAGCCCGACGCACTACAAGCACTTCAGCCTTCTACACTGCAGGCAGCGGTATCACTGCTGGACAGAATGGCTTTGCTCTCGCCGGCGACTATATGAGCGCTGCGAGCTTCCTAGGAATCGCTGGGCTTGTTGCACTCTCTGGGTTCGACGGCTTAATATACTCCACAGGCTGGCTTGTTGGCTGGCCTGTTGTTCTATTCCTTATTGCCGAACCACTTCGTAATCTAGGAAAGTTCACCTTCACTGATGTTGTTACTCTACGCCTCAGGCAGCGCCCGATACGTATTGCCGCTGCCTTCGCAGCAATGACAATCGTTATTCTCTACATGATTCCACAAATGGTTGGTGCTGGAAATCTTATCAAGCTCCTGTTTGGCATCCACTATGAAGCTGCTGTTGGAACTGTTGGATGCGTTATGCTTATCTATGTTCTGTTCGGTGGTATGATTGCGACTACATGGGTACAAATTATCAAAGCGGTTTTACTGTTGGGTGGTGCATGTATGATGGCAACACTTGTTCTTGGGAAATTTGGTATGAACCCAGTACATCTGTTTGCCGCTGCTGCCGACAAATACCCACATACCAACGTCCTCGCGCCGGGCAAGCTCATTGCTAATCCACTGGACGCTCTATCGCTCGGACTAGCACTGATGTTTGGAACGGCTGGACTCCCTCATATTCTTATGCGCTTTTATACCGTGCCGAATGCTAAAGCAGCACGCACATCAGTATTTTACGCTACCGGTCTTATTGGATTCTTCTACCTGCTCACGTTTATTCTCGGCTTCGGGGCAATGGTTCTTGTAGGACAAGATACTATTAGAGCTATCGACAAGGGCGGCAACATGGCTGCTCCTCTCTTGGCAGAAGTACTCGGAGGAACGCCGTTTTTAGGGTTCATTGCAGCAGTAGCCTTCGCAACGATTCTTGCTGTTGTTGCAGGATTAACACTCTCAGGTTCAGCGGCTATCTCGCATGATCTATGGACACACGTCATTCGCCGCACCACTACTCACGA
This sequence comes from Candidatus Kapaibacterium sp., assembly GCA_025055035.1. GTDB lineage: Bacteria > Bacteroidota > Ignavibacteria > Kapaibacteriales > UBA4661 > PH2015. The sequence goes on along the minus strand of JANWZB010000088.1, from coordinate 685 downwards.
ACGTGAGCAACTCTTTGTTGCTCGGCTATCGTCTATTGCTCTAGCAGTTATATCTGTCATGTTGGGAATTATATTCAAAGGACAAAATGTCGCTTTTATGGTTGGGCTTGCATTTGCACTCGCTGCCAGTACTACATTTCCTGTGCTTGTGCTATCTATTTTCTGGAGGCTTTATACCACACACGGTGCAGTGGCAAGTATTGTTGTAGGACTGGGAACAACAATTGCTCTTATATGGCTTTCTCCCACTATTCAGGTGGATATACTGCAGCATTCGGCAGACACAGTACTATTCCCGCTCAAAAACCCGGGTCTTGTTAGTATTCCATTATCCTTTATTGTTGGCATTATTGTTTCACTTCTTCGACCTGAAGCATCAGCACAAGAACAGTACACAGCATTATCTGAGCGCCTGCACTTGGGCTCGCTTCTCGACCATCAGACATCAATACACTAACTCCAATTATCTCATACTTTCCTTGATACGCTAGCTATAGAGACAACGCAGCAGCAAAGTACAATCCTTACTACTCTTACTATGGCTTCAGCGTTTGCTGTTCGTACAATTCAAGTCCATATTGCTCACCAAGACAGTGAGAAGCATTGGCGCTTCCTTGTGCTCCAGCGTTCAGCAGAGGAGCTCATATTTCCGCATGTATGGCAAGTTGTTACAGGAAGCATCGAA
>JANWZB010000087.1 GCA_025055035.1 Candidatus Kapaibacterium sp. | reverse complement strand
AAGGGAATGCTACCGTATGGTAACAACACAAAAATTAGCGATAAGGAAATGATGCAGATTGTCAGTTATATTGTCTCGCTGCACGGTACGAATCCACCAAACCCTAAACCTATCGACCCAGAGCGAGAAAAGAAAGAAGAGTGGAAAATACAATAATTTGCTAGATAAGTCCCAAGAGCTAGCTGATAGAATATCTGAGGCTTCTGGTTTGTACATAGCTATCGTAGGAGAATAAATCCGCGGTGTAGTTTCTAGTATTCTTGCACTCCTAAATTTCTATAGATATGCATTCTTTGCAGGATTGCACTGCATCTCCAGAATCCAAAGAGGCTATGCCTCAGCTGTCGAGATATGAGCTTCTTGAACAGGAACGTATTACGCAGCAAATTGCGGAAGAGCAACAAACCTTTCGCAATGAGCTTGCAAGCCTCAATGTGGATGGTACACGCAAATGGATATATCCGCAAGAGACACAGGGGCGCTACACAGCAGCGCGCAATATTGTTGCTTATATTCTGTTAGGATTTTTATGTGCTGCGCCGTTCATACGTGTATACGATAATCCACTCATTATGCTCAATATTCTGGAGCGGAAGTTTATTGTATTTGGTGTTGTTTTTTGGCCCCAAGATTTCTATTTGGTGGTTCTTGGTTTGCTAACATTCATTTTGGGTATTGCGGTATTTACCTCTATTCTGGGGCGCATATGGTGCGGCTGGACATGTCCACAGACGATATTTCTAGAGTTTGTGTTTCGTAGGATTGAGCGATGGATTGAGGGAAATGCACGTCAGCGTATAGCATTCGATAAAGCACCAATGAATCTTCGTAAGCTCGCCCGAAAAGCTCTGAAGCATAGCGTGTTTTTTGTATTATCGTGGATACTCTGCAACGTGTTCCTTGCCTACATCATTGGTGTGGAAGAATTGTTTCGGATTATAACTGAACCGCCTAGCCAGCATATTGGTGGTCTTACGGCGATGGTCGTTTGTAGCGGATTATTCTATGGTGTGTTCGCGCGATTTCGTGAGCAAGCATGTTTTATTGCATGTCCGTATGGGCGCTTCATGTCTGCGCTGGTATATCCGGAAACGCTTGCTGTGACGTATGACTTCAAACGTGGAGAACCGCGCCGCAGGCCTTCCAGAGCCGACAAGCAGGAAACTATTACCGAACCACGAGGTGATTGTATTGATTGCGGTCAGTGTGTATCGGTATGCCCTACAGGTATTGATATCCGCAACGGCATTCAGCTTGAATGCGTGAATTGTACAGCATGTATCGATGCCTGCGACTCAGTCATGAGAAAAATACGTAAGCCCATAGGTCTTATCCGATATGCATCGCTCCAGGCGATACAGCAGGGGCGGTCGAGCTATCTAACACCGCGTGTGAAAGGGTATGTCGCAATACTTCTTGTCATGATAACAGTGTTTACGGCATTATTTCTCCGTCGCCCGCAAACGGAAGCGGTTGTCCTACGTCAGCCCGGGACGCTCTTCCAACGGGTTGCTGATGATAAAATCGCGAATTTTTATACTGTACAGGTCATCAATAAGACGTTTCAGCCAAAAACTCTTGAAGTACGTATTGTAGAGCCTCAGCAAGCAACACTCATAGCACTGACGGATAATCGTACTGTTCCTGCGCAGCACGTGTGGCATGGACGCTTCCTGATCGTGTTACCTGCGACAGTACTATACAATCCCTCCACAACCATTACACTAGCTGTGCTAACAGATGCTACGTTGGTCAAGGAAGTAAAAACAACATTCGTTGCTCCAGTACAGTAGCGTTGACAGATGATTCGCAATTGACGTCTTTCTGCAAATACAGTATTCTTCAACAGCGATGTGCCAAACAGCTATGAACGTATCTTTGCAACACTCTAGTGTCGCAGCCCTTTACGAGCGTATGCATCCTAAGCACTCGATGGTGCGCGATGCCGCTGAAGCAAATCGTGATGCGATTGGCGTAAACAATCCAGTGTGTTCTCTCTCAGCACAAAACGGTAAAGCATGGATGATAGGTGTTCTTGTTGTATATTCGAGCTTTGCGCTTATAACACTCATTCTGGTTGTTTTAAGCTTCAAGCAGAAGGTAGATTTGGTCAGCGATACGTATTATCAGCAGGAAGTGGCGTTTCAGGAGCGTATTGATGCAGCAAATCGGGCTTATGCCCTTGCTGAGCCTGTGCAATGGAGAATTGTAGAACGCTCGGAAGGAAAGGTCCTGGAAATTATCTATCCACAACAGATGCGTAGTGCACAGCTGTCAGGTACTATTACGCTCTTTCGGCATTCAGCACTTGGACTAGATGCAGTATTTCCCGTACAGCCCGATAGCACTGGGCGTCAGTATATCTCTCTCGCAGGGTTTATGCAGGGCTTTTGGACTGTTTCATTAGAATGGACATATAACAAGCAATCCTATTACAAAGCTGCAGATATTATGCTGTGACCATGCAATTGTGCGACAGGCTAGTTATAAAGTTGAGCTTTAGCACGTACTGTGCAGTTACAGCATAGCATAATTCACACACTGTATCTTATTCGTGCTATGGAGGGCATATGCTAAAAGTCAACATCGGTCAAACTGACCGGATATTGCGTATCATATTTGGTCTTGCTATCATAGCTGTAGGTGTATACGTGCAGTCGTGGTGGGGAGCAATAGGGCTTATACCACTTGCCACTGCTATCATTCGCTGGTGTCCACTATATGCACCACTCGGCATTTCGACCTGTCGTGCTTCGTCGGACGAAAAGGCATAGAGATCTATACTCTGCTACTCTGCAGATGATGAAACAGGTGTAAGAAAAAGAAGAATATCGTATGAAACCAGTATATAAGCTTGAACATACGGTGATTCGCTTTGCGGGCGACTCGGGTGATGGCATTCAGGTCATTGGGCAACAGCTTGCTCAAGCATTTGCGTTGCAGTGCAACGATGTCTGCTCACTTGCTGATTTTCCAGCAGAAATACGAGCTCCAGAAGGTTCGGTTGGTGGTGTGAGCAGCATTCAGATTCATGCTGGCGCAACATCCGTCTATACAGCTGGCGATAGATGCCATCTCCTTGTTGCAATGAATGCAGCAGCGCTCAAACTGAGCCTGCCATTGTTAGTACAGGGTGGAACCATCATCGCCAATATTGCTGGATTTTCGGAGAAAAACCTGCGATTAGCAGGATATAGCTCCAATCCTCTGTATGATGGCTCGCTACAGGCGTTTACTGTTCATGCACTTGACATTAGCGGTATGACAATATCAGCTCTTGCTGAGTACAAAAGTAAGCTTGCTGCAAGTGACATAGAGCGAGCAAAAAATTTCTTCGTTTTAGGTATCATCTATTGGATGTATCATCGCCCGATTGAGCAAACAGCAGAGTGGATACGCAAGGAGTTTGCTGCTGTTCCTGAGCTAGTTCATGCAAATATCGAGGCGTTACTGTCAGGCTGGGAATATGCAGTTAATACTGAGCTGCTGCCTGTGCGATATCATATCAACCCTGTGCCTTTGCCTGTAGGGCGCTACTGTAACATTACTGGCAATTTGGGGATAGCACTGGGCTTGATGTCGGCAAGCTCCAAAGCACGATTACCACTGTTCTTTGCTGGATACCCCATCACGCCGGCGAGTACTATCCTACAGACATTTGCACTATGGCAGAAGTATGGTGCAAATGTTATGCAAGCAGAAGATGAAATTGCAGCAATTTCTGCGGCATTAGGTGCTGCGTTTGGTGGTTGTCTTGCAGCAACAGCAACAAGTGGTCCGGGTATGTCGCTTATAACTGAAGCACTCGGGCTAGCTGTTATGGCCGAGCTGCCACTTGTTATCATTGATGTTCAGCGCTCTGGACCGAGCACAGGGATGCCAACAAAAACCGAACAAGCTGATCTCTTTCAAGCCTTGTACGGACGGCATGGAGAGGCGCCACTAGTTGTTCTTGCCCCAGCATCAGTAGAGGACTGTTATAATATTGTGTTCGAAGCAGCGCGTCTTGCTGTGAAGTACATGCTCCCAGTAATTGTTTTGTCTGATGCCTATCTTGCTCATAGCATCCGAGCGTGGAGAATTCCCGAGGATAGCGAACTACCAGAGATAGAAGTACCTTGGGCACTGCGAGATTCTGAAAACACAAGCTTTCAGCCGTATGCACATAACTCTCAAACACTTGCTCGTGCTTGGGCTATACCGGGTATGCAAGGATTGGAACATCGTATCGGCGGATTGGAGAAAATGCCGGCTGGTGCGGTAAGCTATGATGCCTCAAATCATGCTCACATGGTGCAAATTCGTGCTGCAAAGCTTGAACGCATCGCTCAGGACATACCTGAAGTGGAGCTGTGGGGTGATGTACAGGAAGCAATGCTTGTTATAAGCTGGGGCAGTACGTTTGGTGCAGTACGAGCAGCTGTAGAAGCACTATCTAAACAAGGCGAACGCATTGCTCATGTGCATCTACGATATCTTTCCCCACTTCCACGCAATCTATATAGTCTTGCAGCAGCATGTAAGCATAGTGTTGTCGTTGAACTGAATAGTGGTCAACTTGCTCATGTGTTGCGTGGTGTGCTACGTAGCAGCGCATTCTCAATAACAAAGGTAACAGGACAATCATTTACGATTGAGGAAATTGCTGTGCGCTTGCGCGAAATATTATCGTTATGCTGAGAGTATGATACACGTGCTTGTGTGTAGTGTCTAGCATTCAAGCTTTGCAAAGACTAGTCTTGTAGGTGAAAGTTGAGGTTCCCCTATGCATAGGCACATATGTTTCTGGTATTGTATTTCATCTACATCATTCTTTCGTACACTTCATGCGTCATTCTCTTGAATCATACATCGAACGATTTGTTCCAAGTACCCTCCGTGCTACACCCGAGGCATACCGTATGGCACGGACAGTTATCATCAGCACATATATCACCTGTGGTGTTGGTTTGGGGTATGGAATACAAAACATTGTTGTGTTTAGGAATGCTTTGTCCGCAATAGCGCTTGCCATAGGTGCAATGCAAGCACTAATGTCGCTGAGGTTTATTCAGCGAGGTAACTTAAGTGGGGCAACGCACAATCTTGCGTCTATGTATTTTTGGGTTATTGCCTTACTTGTTGGAATGAGTGGGGGTGCGCATTCAGCATTGATAGCATGGTGTGCGTTATCGCCTATTGCAGCAACTCTTATGGCAGGTCGTCGTGTTGGTGGGGTATGGGTAGTTGTAACGCTCCTTGAGATAGGAGTCTGGGACGTTCTCGATTTACTAAACGTTGCGTTTCCCATGATGTACGATGCGCGTGTAATGACTCTTGTGAATGTGTTTTCGAATCCCGCATTTATTGTAGCAATGTTTCTCTTTGCAGCTATGGCAGAATCTCAGCAGCGTTCTATCATCCATGAAATACAGCAAGCACGCCGCCATGCCGAGAAAACAGCTGAACACATGAAAGCTATGAACAATCGGATTGAGGAGCAGAAACGTGTAACGGAGCAGATGGCACGCAAAGTTGCACAACAGCACGAGTACATGAAAGTAAGTGTAGAAGTTATGCAGCGTGAGATTCGGCGTTTTGCTGATGGCGATCTCACTGTGCAATTCAATGTCCAAGGCGATGACGATTTGAGTAAACTCGCAGCAAGTATAGATGAGTCAGTGATGCACTTACGGGCAATGGTGGTTCATGTATATGATGCTGTACACACTACATCGGATGTGAGTAATAATCTTGTTGTGTTGGCACGGCATATCGAAGAAACGATGGGATTACAAGCACAGCAAACACGGCATATTGCAACAGCAATGGCACAAATGAGCGCGACTGCGCAAGATAATACAGCAAACTGTATTCGCGCGGCGCAAGAAGCAGCTGCTGCGAGTGTTAAAGCACAGGAAGGCGGGGAAATTATCCAAAGCACTATTGTGAGTATGGGGCAAATTGCTGATGTTGTGCTGTATTCGGCTCGGAGCATTGAGGAGCTAGGAAAGTCAAGCGAGGAAATCGGTAAGATTACTGATGCGATTGAAGAAATTGCCGACCAAACAAATTTGTTGGCACTCAATGCTGCTATCGAAGCAGCGCGTGCAGGTGAAGCAGGGCGCGGGTTTGCTGTTGTTGCCGACGAAGTACGCAAGCTTGCCGAGCGGACACAAAAAGCAACAAAGGAAATTGCTGCTATGCTGAAAACCGTACAAGCAAAGACAGCAGAAGTTGTTGCTGCTATGCACGAAGGACGTGAGCGCGTCGAAGGAGGAAAGCAAGCTGTAGTGCAAGCAACACAGGCTCTTGAGCATATTATCGAGCGTACTGCTGCTGTCGCGAATCTTATTGCTCATGTTGCAGAAGCAAGCAAAGAGCAAACAAAGACAAGCCTCAGCGTATCTTCAAGCGTAGCATCTATTGCTGAAGCAACAGACCATACGCTTCGTGATGTTCAGGACATTGTCCGGTGCTCAGAAGAAATTTCGCAGGCAGCAAAGCATTTACGCAACGCAGTGCAGCGCTTTACTGTTGACCAACATAGTGCCAGACAACACCGCAACGGAATGCTGCTAGAGCAGCTATAGAGTCATCTGTATCCTGCATGCTACGCTACGAGCACGCTGTACAATTGCTGCACAATCACAATCAAGCGTTGTTAGACCACATTCACGACTGCTTTTTGTGGAGAATTTGCATGAAAGAGCTACCAAAACCATCAATATCGATGCGTGAGCCAGAAGTCAACAAAACACCAGCACATTTACAGTCTGTGCAAGAGTATTCACTGCTGAACCTTCTGCCTCTGCCAGCGCATCATGATACACTACAGCAGCTATTACTCTGCATGAACGACGCAGTGATTGTTATCGACCAGCATTCTCGGATTGTGCTGTTCAATCGTGCTGCAGAGAAAATATTTGGCTATACGGCGGCTTCTGTGCTCCAGAAGCCCCTTGAATTCCTAATGCCTGAACGGTACCGTGCTCATCACGCTCGTCATGTTTCGAACTTTTATCAGAATGGAATAACCAATCGTGCTATAGGTGGGTACGGAATGAAACTCTATGCTGTGCGTTCTAGCGGTGAGGAATTTCCTGTCGAAATATCTGTTGCAAAAGTACATGTGCTTGATCAGTGCTATAGTATCGCAGTTGTGCGTGATATAAGTGAGCGTGAACGATATCAACAGCGAATTGAAGAATTCAATCAGATGCTGGAATCGCGTGTTATTGAATCCACACAACATCTTATTCGATTAAATCATGAAAAGACAGAGCTTCTTGCAGTTCTTGCCCACGATTTGCGTAATCCTCTTGCGAGTATCATTGGTGCTGCAGATGTCATGGAAATATATAGCCGGCGACTACTACTCGAACAGATACAAATAGAAAAATTGCTCACAATTACTCAGACTATTCGGCAAGCAGCCGCACACATGACAACAATCTTGGAAGAGGTTCTTGACGTGCCAAGTCTTGAGCACAACGAAGAAAACTTTGCAGCAATTGTGGAAACGAAAATGATTGAGCAGATATGCGATGTGTACAGAAGCCGTGCTGTCGCGAAGAATATTACAGTACATATGTGTATTGAGCCTGATGCTCCCACTGCGCTCTACGGTAATAGTCATGCAGTGCTACGCGTTGTTGATAACTTACTATCGAATGCTGTAAAATATTCGCCAATCGGTGGTGCTGTATGGGTGACAGTATCAAAACGCGTTGCACCAGAGAATCAGATATGGATACGCATCGCCGTACGGGATTCAGGACCAGGGATACATCATGATGAGCAGGAGAAACTGTTCCAGAAGTTTACGCGCCTATCTGCACAGCCTACCGCTGGAGAATCATCGATTGGTCTGGGATTATGGATTACAAAACAGCTGGTGGATAAAATGCGTGGTACAATCTGGTGTAATAGCACACCGGGGCAGGGCGCAGAATTCATTGTTGAACTGCTCGCTGCACATGACGTGCATAGGCAAGTACAAAGTGTAATTATATGAGGAATTTGCTATGAGGAGTAATGATCCCACTTCTGGTCATATGAACAATCATACACAGCCATTGCTCAGCGTAAAAGATTTTCGACCACATGGTGAGGTACAGTGGTGTCCGGGATGTGGTAATTATGCTGTGCTATCACAACTTCAGAAGCTATTGTCGGAACTGGGAATACCGCGAGAAAATATCGTATTTATTTCTGGCATTGGCTGCTCGAGTCGGCTACCGTACTACATCAATACATACGGTTTTCACACGATTCATGGTCGTGCTCCAGCTGTTGCAACAGGATTAAAACTTGCTCGACCAGAACTATCTATTTGGATAGTCAGTGGTGATGGTGATGCACTAAGCATTGGTGGTAACCACACGATACATCTGCTACGGCGCAATGTGGACGTAACAATGCTGCTTCTGAATAACCAAGTTTATGGTCTGACCAAAGGGCAATACTCGCCAACTTCGCGCTATGGTCAAATAACCGCCTCATCGCCATATGGTATGATGGAGCATCATTGCAATCCCCTAACGCTAGCGCTAGGTGCTGGTGGAGCGTTTGTTGCTCGAACTATCGACCGTGATTTGAAACACCTTTCAGCAGTACTGCGCCAGGCTGCAGAGCACAAAGGGGCATCATTCGTTGAAATCTATCAAAACTGCATAGTGTTCAATGGTACAGCATTCGATGAATTTGTACGCAAAGATGTACGAGATGAGAATATACTATTTGTTGAGCATGGTATGCCACTCGTGTTTGGCTACAATCGTACAAAGGGAATACGGCTCGATGGTTTGAAGCCTTATGTCGTCTCCCTAGATAATGGCATGTATTCAGTGAATGATGTCGTTGTGTACGATGAGCGTGATGCTACGCTAGCCTTTCTTGTAGCAAAGTTTAGTGATATGCCCGAATTTCCACATCCAGTCGGTGTGCTCTACCGCGAACGCCGTCTATGCTACGGAGAACCTACTGATTCTGCTGGTAGCATCCGGCATCGTAGAACTACGCAGCCACCAACTATAGAGTCCTTGCTTAGTAGTGTGGGAAGCATTTGGAAAGTTGAGTAGAAACATATACACACGACAGTATGATACTTGCAGCATGCGCTCTTGGCTTTGTAGGAAGCTTCCATTGTGTTGCGATGTGTGCTCCACTAACGCTTGCTTTCAAAATGGGCACTTGTCCGAATTGGCAGTACTATCGAGAGCGCATACTCTACAATCTAGGACGTACTGTGACCTACACTGTTCTAGGGCTGGCAGTAGGTAGTATAAAAGAACTTTTGGGTATGGCGCTCTTTGATATACACACGTTTCAAGAGATACTATCACTGGGCGTAGGTGTTGCTATTCTTGCTTGGGTTGTAGTTCCGTACAACATGCGCATTCGTCTCGTGCACATGCCAATCCTGCGTACCATCATGATGATGCTCAAGCAGCGCATGCAGTGTGCGATGAATAAACAATCGCGCAGCCTGCGGTACTGTATTCTTGGAATGCTCAATGGCTTGCTACCGTGCGGTTTCGTGTATATGGGTCTTGGGTTTGCCATGCTATCGGGGAATATTCTCAATGCAGCGTTTTCAATGGCATTATTCGGGTTGGGCACAATGCCAGCAATGATGCTGACAGCAGTATTTGCACGGATAGGTACGCATAGTATACGCTATACTGGCCGTATACGGCATTATGCCAGTGTAGGAACAGTGTGTATCGCTATATTGCTCATTATACGGGGGCTGGCGTTGGATATACCCTATATAAGCCCGAAGCTCACTGCGTATCCAGCAGGGGTAGAACGGGGATGCACACCTGGAATGCTTCCATCCAAGCCCTAGATACGTATATCTGCTTCTGTGAGAAAATATTGATGTGGTTGACGTGCTCCCTTCAGTCGGTGTGTTCTTCTTACTAGCCGAAGAAGAGGACTTTACCGAACAATGCTTATTTGAGCAGAAACAAACCCATACTCTGTGCGCAGTGCGTAGAAGTATACTCCCGATGCTAGAGATGATACATCAAAGCGGAGTGATTGCATGCCTTGCTGCTGATGACCGTAGAATATAGGGTAAATCTCGCGCCCTTGTGTATCCGTGAGAGATAGCTTGACAGTGCTAGCACGAGGTAGGAAATATTCGATAGTTGTTTCGTGGCTGCACGGATTTGGGTAATTGCGAAGGGTCATCAAAGGCGAAGAATGTGTGTGCTCTGATGCTCGGACTGTCGCTGTTTGAAGAATGGGTAGTTGCTGGAAGGACTTCAGCATAACGCTGTCAAGATGTTGGGGTGTAGCATGAAACCACTGTGCAAGAATAGAAGTGTAGAGCTGGCGAAAGTCATATTGCATCGTGAGATTACCATCGGGGAGAAGGTCGGTAAGACTCGGATTTTTCCCTAAAATACCGCCACGCACTGGTGCACCAAACAGAAACATCGGTCCTGCAGTGCCATGGTCTGTTCCATTGCTTGTTGTTGCTGGACGGCGACCAAATTCAGAGATTGTCATACCGACAACCCTATGCTCAAGCTTTAGGAGTGCAAGGTCTTGTTGGAATACCCGTATCCCTTCGGCAAGATACCGTAGAAGATCTGCGTGAATACCTGTTGTGGTATCATGGATATCGGTCTGCGACCAGTGAGTATCAAATCCGCCGAGGTTGACGACATAGATGCGGGTTTGTAAGCCACCTGAAATAAGCCGTGCAACAATACGGAGTTGGTCGGCAAGGGGATTATTGCCTTTTGTCGGATAGGCAGCAAGGTTTTTACCTTGTTCAGCAATAGAGCGAATGCGAGCCGAGTACTTCTGGGACTGAGCTTGTACTTCGCGAATAAAATCAATGCGATTTCCAGCTTTACCTGTGCGCTGTGCCACACTCCCGCCCGATGCTGCTTGACCACTTACAAGCTGCTCGAATGCTGATAAATCGCGGATAGTAATACCCATAGCGTGTTTATGTCCTTGAAGGGTCAAAGACATTGCTCCACCAATTTCAATTGCTAGCGGGTCGGGGCGTGTTTCATTAGGATAGCCAACAGGATAGGTAGGGGCTTCATAATTCACGAAACGACCAAGCCAGCCTGATGACAGATACTGCTCAGCATCGGAGGCTGTAAACCAAATGTCTGTAGAGCGGAAGTGTGATTGATTTACCATAGGGTACGATACCCCTTGAACAATTACGAGCTTTCCGTCGTCGAAGAGTGATTTTATCGGTGCAAAGCTTGGGTGCAGACCGATAGTATCAGTGAGCTTTACGATGCGGTTTTCGGGGATGGCAACTGCACGGCGAATGGCGTAGTACGTTGGGAGTTGATCGAGTGGAATCAGAGTGTTGATGCCGTCATTTCCACCGCTAAGTTGAATAAGGACAAGGATACGGTCCTGCAATGTAGCAAGCTCTGCGACTTTATCGAGTAGGGGAGAGTTGGCATATACACTCGTTGTGAAGCCATCTAGAATAAGGGGCAAGCTAATTGCTGTGCTGCCTAAGCCAGTGAGAAAGTCTCGACGGTTCATAGGGGTTGCTAGGAAGAAAGAGAAACATATACATCTACAGGAAGGAGACGATGCACGTGTTATGTTGTTATGCTATGTGCGCTTCGGGCATGTGGAGAACAAATTTCACGACATTATCAATCCGCGATTGAACGGCTTGGCGCTTCGCAGGATCATTGGGTGCAGCGACATAAAAACTCCAGTTCATATCCCACGCACCACGTGCATTAAAGAATCCCGGAGCAAGAATTTCATCCATGAGGTAAAGCTTTTGTGCTGGTGTAAGCGGTACACCAACAAGGTCTGCCGATAGCTTATCGACTAAGTCATCACCATTGCCCGGATTGGCACACAAGTCTTTTGCCATAGCAATAGAGTCTATGGCAAAACGCTTCATGCCGCTACCTGTTTCAATCATCACACCATTGATAAGCTTTTCTGTGAAGTCATTGCGTGCTGCTAGTGTAGCAGTATTGATCCAGAGCTTGTCGTACAGTGGCGCTTGATAGTATGCTTTCCAGCCTGCAACGTTAGGGTGATTCAGGATACCCATTTCTTGAGCATCTGCTGACTGCCATAGCCACTGAGCAAAGCTATAGTATCCAATCGGGTCGCTATCGAGCGACGGCAGTGCTGGAGTAAAGTACTGACGCACATAATTCACTGTGCCGATGACGAGGTCTATCGGGCTTTTAACAATGCTTCCCACTGTGTCCATGTCAAGGAAGTGTTGGCTGCGCAGAAGAAGATGAAGTACAGGCTTGACTTCCCAATTGCTTGCGCGCAGCGTTGCTGCCATTGGAGTAATGACCTCTCGTTCGATCGTTGCGTCAATCTCTGTCCCGACAAACCAAATATATAACTTGCGGCTGAAGAAACGAGCTGTTTCCTCTTGGCGGAAAATCATATCGAGGAGCTCATCGGTCTCTCGTGCACCATCAGCACCTGAGCGCCCTTTAATGACAGTGTTTTGGTATGCAGAGGAAAACTGCTTGTCTTCGGTAACATGATGCTCTGGCACAAAGCGTGAACTCACAGTTTCTGGGTCGTCTGTCCAGCCAGTGAGAACTCGTGCGGCAGCACGGACATCTTGTTCGGTATAGTGAGTATAATTGCCGGGGGCAATTTCGGGTCCTTTGCCGATTGTGAACAGTTCTTGCAGCTCGCGACCATAGTTCTCGTTGATTTGGTGCTTAGTGTTCGTATTTCCATTGAGATAGCGCAGCATTGCTGGGTCTATCGTGATTTCCTTGAGAAGCTGCCGAATATTCCCTAGAGCGAAGCGACGTAGTAGCTGATTTTGGCGATACATGTAACGAGCATCTTGTACCGCTGGATAGGCAGAAACAAGAAGGTTATGCCAAAAGAGCGTCAT
>JANWZB010000086.1 GCA_025055035.1 Candidatus Kapaibacterium sp. | reverse complement strand
ATTCAGCAGCAATACGTTTCTTTGTCATTGGAGACTGGGGTACAGGCACAAGCTTTCAGCATCGTGTTGCAGCTGCTATGTGCTCTAAAGCAGGGACTGAGAAACCTAGCTTTATCCTCAGCACAGGAGACAATATCTACAACAACGGTGTTACTTCTATCGATGACCTGCAGTGGAAAACAAAATTCGAAGATGTGTACACTTGCACCGACTTACAAATACCCTGGTATGTTGTTTTGGGCAATCATGACCACAGAGGCAATATTCAAGCGCAACGTGATTATCATAAAAAAAATCCGCGATGGAATCTTCCCAACCGATACTATCATGTACGTATGTATGCCGCAGATAGTACAACACTTGATATTTTCGCCCTTGATACTGACCCGTTACACCGCAATGACACAGCGTTTCTCTTCGAGCAAAGTGCATGGTTGCATCGTTGCCTTGCAGCATCGCAGGCACACTGGAAAATTGTTGTTGGGCATCATATGATTCGATCGCACGGAGCTTATGGCGACCAAGAGTTTATGCTGCGGTGGATCAAACCCATTCTCGATGAATACAATATTCCTCTATATATCAATGGTCATGACCACGATTTACAGTATCTTAAAGCCTCCGCCGACAAGTTTTATTGTCTAACGTCAGGAGCAGGCGGCGGTGCACGTAACACAGCGTACGGCACAAATACAATATTCGCGGCAACAAATGGCGGCTATACCTATATCGCTGTTATGCGACATCGTATCTATATCGAGTTTATAGATATCCATGGCACATCACTCTTTGCAACAAGTATTCCGCATCCCTCTCGCTAGTGATTGCTGTGCACTATCCTGCAGAAGCATGAAGACCGCAATTTCACGTGCACTGTATAATAGTGTGTGGATAGCAATCACGTGTTGGAGCATCATATATTGCCCTTATCTACACGCGCAACGCGGGTTATACGGGTTTCTTCGCAACGATGCCAGTGCACGTGCTGCAGCATTGGCGGGTTCGTTCATCGCAGTGCAGAACGACCCAGTAACACTGTTCTATAACCCAGCAGGTATTGCTTCCACTGAGGATAATCAGCTAAGTATTACGTTCTTTAAGCATGTTGCTGATATCAACTCTGGATTTGTTGCCTATACAACCTCACTACAAGCTCTCGGTGTAAAGTCCAACGCACCAATTGCACAAGGCTCTATAGCGGCTGGAGTGAACTATGTGCACTATGGTACTTTTCAAAGAGTTGACCGTAATGGTAGTTCTCTCAGTTCAAGCTTTGGCGGTGGGAATATTGCCTATACAATAGGATACGCCAATGAGCTTGATTCTCAATGGTTCTATGGCGTAGCAATAAAATACATCAACACTTACCTCGATAACGCTGCTACTGGTGCTTTCGCTGTTGATGTTGGAATGCTGTATCGCATTCCGAAATCTAATGTCAATATCGCACTATGTGTCCTGAACGCAGGGGGACAGGTTACACCAATTCATGGAACACACGAGCCCCTACCGCTTGATGTACGCCTTGGCGTTAATCATCGCCTTCGAGGCCTTCCTCTTCTGTTGAACCTTACATTCACCAGGCTTGCCGATGAAGTTCCTACATTCACCGACCGCTTTCTCAACTTCGCTCTTGGTGGAGAATTCTATGTTGGCAGCGCTCTGCGTGTACGTATTGGATATGACAACCAGCGCCGCCGCGAAATAGCTGCCGATACCCAACCGCGCCTTGCAGGTTTCTCTGGTGGTGTTGGCATCACCCTCAACACCATAACAATAGATTATGCCTTGTCCTTGCTGGGCATACCGGGCGACGTTCATCGGCTATCGCTGAATGTACATTTTTAGGAGCAGCTTCTTCAGCATCATTCCCACAGCCGCCATTGCAAAAGCATAAAGTTTTTGCTATCTTCCGCTTGTGTGTACAGCATATCGTTACCCTGCATCAATATATTCTCGTTCTATTCAGACCTCGTACTCCTGTGTGACACCTCAACAAGCAGAGTATATGCATTGAGGTATGCTTTGGATGCGCATAGAGCAACATTAAGAAAACGCCATACTCAGCCCTGTTTTTTCCACGATTCCAACACGGAGGATGTATGAAGTACAGACTGCACACACGATGGTACTCAGCTGCTTTACTTATTGCTAGCATTGGTGGCTATGCAACACGTCTTTTGGCACAATCTTCTGCACCGTCGCAGATTATTATTGGTGCATCTATGGGGTCGGCAACACCATCTGCCATCTCATCGGTGCGGAGCATGCGTATGGCTGTCGAAGAAATCAACGCTGCTGGTGGAATCAAGGGCATCCCCCTTGTTCTCAAAGTTGAATATGGGAAAACTACTGATACAGCAAGCATGGACAGTACTGTTCGGCATCTTATCCAAACAGGAGCTGTTATGATTATTTCGGGAAGTGGTTCAGCCAATACACTACGCGCAGCACAAATTACTATTCCTCGAGGCATTCTACTGATGACTGCCTCATCGTCGTCCCCGCGCATTAGTAGCATACAAGACAAAAGCCTTGTATGGCGCACTATTCCCTCCGATACCTTCCAAGCTAATGCAGCAGCAAAACTCCTCCGACAGAAAGGTCATACTACTGTTGGCATCATCGCTATAGATAATGCGTATGGTACAGCACTAGCTGAGGCTTTCTCCATAGCCTTTCGCAAAGCCAGTGGTAAAGTTGTGGCATCTGTCTCGTATCCTGAGCTTGCTTCCTACGAAAAGTTCAATATGAAGTCGCGCCTTGATACACTCTACGCGCAGAAGCCTTCGGCAGTGTATCTTATCACATATAACGACGATGGTGCAAAAATCGTCAATGAATCGCGCTCGTACTTCACACAAAACTATAAGCCTTTTTTTCTTGGCTGCGACGGGAATTATAACAACGATTTTCTTCTCTCAAGTGATGCTGACCTCATTGAAGGAATGGAAGGACTTGCATACGTACATCCGATGAATTATGCTAACTACACCACGTTCTTCACAAAATTCAAGGAATACGGTAGCAAAAGTACCGAGACCTCTGACGACCTTGCCAATGTTTCTCTTGCTAACCTCCTAGATGTTGAAACAACAAACTCGTATGCCGCAACAAGCTACGACGCTGTCTACGTCTTTGCTCTTGCTGCCTTGCAAGCAAACAATCTTACACCAAGTGAAATAGCACGACACATCCCTCGTGTATCATCTCCAGCTAAAGACGCTGTAGTCATCAATGTTGGAGAGTTTGCAAAAGCTATTCAAGCCATCAAAAACGGTAAACCAATAAACTACGAAGGCGCAAGCGGTCCGCTGGAATTTGATGCACAAGGTGATGTCCGCCACGGGAACTATATCATCTGGCGCATTACCAAAGGGAAATTTACTGAAGCTGGCACAATCTCATTTCCATAACACAATCACTAAATCTCCTTCGCATTGCTCATAGGTACTCTAGAATTGCACTCCACACCCATGAATTGCTGCCTGTATACTGGACCAGTTCATGGGTTACGTATTTTCTCTCTTGCGCAGAGCGTTTTCTTCGCTAATTTTGTACCTTTAGGTATTATTTTCCTGCTACTTCGCTACTTTCCTGCTTATGGGACAACCGATACCCTCAACACCTAATATGAAAGCAACACGGCAGGGCTTTGGACAAGGTCTTGTTGAGCTTGGAGCACTCTATCCGAATGTTGTTGTTCTAGGCGCAGACGTTACTGGTTCAGTCCTTACCTCGCTGTTTCAGGCAAAATTCCCCGAGCGCTTTTTCTCGATTGGTGTCGCTGAGCAAAATGCAACAACTATTGCTGTTGGATTAGCCCTATCGGGCAAAATACCATTCTTTGCTGGATATGGTGCATTCACAACAATGCGCAATGCTGATCAATTGCGTATTTCGGTGTGCTATAATGAAGCTAATGTCAAAATTGCTGGCAGTCATTCAGGTGTAACTGTCGGTCCTGACGGTGCAACACATCAAGTTCTTGAAGACATGGCCCTTATACGTGCTCTGCCCAATCTTACTGTTGTTGTGCCATGCGATTACGAGGAAACTCGCCGCGCTACAATTGCTATCGGCGAAATGCACGGACCGGCATATTTACGCTTTAGCCGCGACATTTCTCCAATGTTCACAACCCCTGATACCCCGTTCCAGATTGGACGCGCAGAAGTCTTTCGAGACGGACAGGATGTTGCTCTTATTGCGTGCGGGTTACTCGTCTGGGAGGCACTACAGGCTGCACAGGAACTTGAACGGCGCCATGGCATTCAAGCACGAGTAATTAATTGCCATACTCTCAAGCCTCTCGATGTTGCAACGATTGTTTGTGCTGCTCGCGACTGTGGAGCTATCGTAACAGCAGAAGAACATCAAGTGCATGGAGGCTTGGGTGGCGCTATTGCAGAAGCTGTTGTCAAAAATTACCCTGTTCCTGTCGAGCTTGTCGGCATGAAAGACATGTTTGGTGGTAGTGGCGAAGGGAAAGAACTCCTTCGGCATTTTGGCATGACATGGCGCGAAATCTATGCCTCTGCGCTTGTTGCAATCCAACGCCGCGATGGGCGTTTTACCGCGGCGTCTGTGCGTGCCGTTAAGGATGTTGTACCCTATAGCGATACACTCTAGCTCCAGCTCTCGTATTGACAAGACTTGTATGGTGGTAGTACCTCGGTCTATTGCGTGGTGTGCATGTATCTTGTGGCTGTACTGGGTTCCTCTTGCAGCACAAACGCCCCGTATCGATTCTCTGCGCTTAAAGATAGAATCCAAACATCAGTATGACACTACACGATTTATTCTGCTTGTACAGTTACTGTGGGAACTGCGCATCATCGACCCCGTACAAGCCATTATGTACGGGCGTGAAGCACTGAGCATTGCACACGCTCAAACTAGGCTATTTTCATCTGCACGCTGGCAGTATAGACTTGCCGAGCTTCACCGCTTCCTAGGCGTAGCGTATCGCAACATTGGTGAATACGAGAAAGCAAGCAAGTCAGTGTATACAGCTCTTGAACTCGACCAACAGCGTGGGGACAGTATTGAAATTGGACACTCACTTAATACACTAGCCCGTATTCTCTTGCTCCAGAACAATATTGCTAAAGCTGCTGACTACGCTCACCAAGCCCTTGCGATTGCCGAACGTTTTCATGACGACAAGCTCCAAGCATTCGCGCTTTTTACGCTGGCAGACGTTTACTACCAACGCAAAGAATTTAGTGCCGCACTGGCAACTGCCCAGCGCGTTGTTGCTCTCCGACGCAAGCGTGGTGAAGAAATATATGTAGCCGATACGTATCTGGCTATTGCACGCAATCTCACCTATCTTAAGCGTTTCGATGAAGCATATGCCTACATCCAGCAAGCGCTCGATATTTATCGTGCACAGCGCATCCCCTACAATCAAGCAGTGGGGTACAATGCTATGGCACGATTTCTCATAGTATCGAAGCGAGCTTCAGAAGCTGTATATTATGCACATACTGCACTCACTATTGCCGACTCACTCCAAGCAAAAGCGTTACAGCAGGAAGCACTGGAACTTCTTGCAGCAGCACATGAAGAACAAGGAAACTATCAGGTAGCTTTGCGCATGTATCGACGTTCCGATAGCCTCGCAGATATGCTGTTGTCGGAGCGCATAGCAAAGCAGCAGGCAATTCTCGATATAGAATACGAAACTAAGCTGCGCGAGCAGAAAATTCAGACATTTGAACAAGAGCGCCGGACGAATATCAGCATTGCTATTGGTATAAGCATCGTTGTGCTCATTATTATTGCTGCTATTACAGTGCGTATGCAGCAACGAGAAAAGAGACAAGAGCATGAGCGTGCAGAGCTTTTGCAGCGCGCCGAAGAACTTATAGACGTCAATCACGCTTTGCGGCTCGCGCAAATTGAACTCCATGACAATCAGGAGCGCATGGCACGCCTTCTACGAGAACTACAAGCACGGAATGATGAACTGAGCGAGATGAACCAAGAGAAAACGATGATTTTGGGAATGGTCTCGCACGACCTCAAAAATCCAATCTCATCGATTCAGATTGCGGCAGAGATGATAGCCACCGAAAGTACGAGTTTACAGGAATCCCAACAACTCGCCCAGATGATTCTCGAAACAACGACCAAAATGCTGAGTCTTGTCAAAAACTTTCTCGATGTAGCACGCGCCGAACAAGGACGCTTGAACATACGATACAATGAGTTCGACATTACCTCTGTTATCGAGGCTACTTTGCAGCAGTACGCACCACATGCGGAACGAAAACAGATTACTATACACTACTCAAAGCCAGATTTCACTGCGACAGTATATGCCGACGAGTCGCTTACAGCACAAGTCTTCGATAACCTTTTGTCCAACGCGCTCAAGTATACACCGCCGGGCAAGCATGTCTTCATAGATATCCACACCTCTCAAGTGCTACACCATAATATAGCCCTTCTGAACCGAGACCTTGACACACTCGATACATCAGACTTTATTGACTGCATTCGTGTCAGTGTTACCGACGAAGGTCCGGGATTGACAGACGACGACAAAACTAAGCTTTTTACGAAGTTTGCCCGCCTATCGGCACAACCTACCGGTGGTGAATCTTCTACTGGTCTTGGACTTGCTATTGCCAAACGCCTTGTAGAAAGCATGAACGGACGAATTTGGTGTGAGTCGGAGTATGGCTTTGGCGCACGGTTTACTTTCGAACTCCCACGCTATGCAGCGTAGTGTTAATGCACAATATTCACACGTCATTCTGCACGGACAACACCTATGAGTACTGTTTTTGGCAAGCACAATAGCGCTGTGCTCAGCTATGCACTCACTGCAATTCTTGCGTCGTGTGTGTGTGTACCTTCATGCTTGTGTGTGCAGGCTGCACGGTTGTTTCCTACTATTCATGAAGTACGCCTCAAAAGTGGGCTGCGTGTGCTTTCTATACCGGTTGCAAAGCAATCTCATACTGCATTCCTACTTCAGTTTGGGAATGGCTCAATTATGGATGCCTTTGCGAAGCCTGAAGCTCACGCTCTTGCCGTGCATCTGCTTGCGGAATACATGAACGCGCGCTTGGCTACTACCACAACAGTACGTCTCTTCCCCGATGCACTTACCATTTCGTGGATAGCAGACCACCATACACTCCCGCAGCAGCTCATACTCTTGCATGATATACTCACCCAGCTCCAGCAGATACCATACACACGCCTACCAAACATTCAGCAGCAAATGCAGCAGAACAAAGCTTCTCCACTGCAGATAATGGCATCGCGCATTGTGTATGGGACAGAACACCCATATACACGCTGGATAACCATGGAACAAATACACCACATAGCGGAGCGTGATGCATACACATCGCTGCAAACTCTCTGTACACCCCACAACACAACCTTGTATATTGCTGGAACACTGCAACCACAGATGATGTCTGAGCTTCTGAAGTCATCACTAGGTTTATGGAACACGGGCACTGAACAACCATATTACCCACGCCCACGCTTATTTCCACAAGAGCACGCTGTACACGCCATCGAAGTACCATCACACCTGTTGATACAGCACTCATGGGCCCCCGATGCCTCAACACTTGTGCATCACGTTGCACTAGTCTTTGATGCACCAGCGCGCAATGATATGGACTATGACGCGCTCATGATACATGCTCATGCTCTTGAACGGAACCTCCGTGTAGTACTTCCTAGCCAGTCGCGCGTACGAGTGTATATGATGAGCGCGCAGAGGTACTCCAATATCATGGCTATTGAATGCGAATTACAGGATGCTCTTGCTATTCCTCGCTACATTGATCAGGTACGCACGGTACTTCGGCGGACGCTCGCAGCTCCCCTCACACGCTTGGAACTCCAACTAGGAAAGCAGTACCTGCAGCAAAACTTTATCAGTCGTACCGATTCAGTACACAACCTTGTTCTTTTAATAGCTGAAGCAGAACGCTGCAACCTCACTCTTAAAGACCTTCGCTCTTTCTCACAGCGTATTACACGACTTTCTGCTGAGGCCGTGCATCTGGCGGCACAACGCTACTTTCAGCCAGAACGTGGCATTCTTCTGCTCTCCGATAGTGCATCAGTTGCATCGCTTATGCCATCGCTCCGAACACTAGGGACAGTGCACCGGTATACTCCCGATGGTCAGACGATTGTTCAGTTCGACTCTTCTGATATTTCCCTCGCAACCTTGCTTGAACGCCATATACAAGCCTTGGGTGGCACTGCAGCGACTGCACGCATCACAGCGCTTCTCACAACTACAGAAGTGCAGCTCTCTGCGATGGCACAACAGTTTCCGGGAACACTAATCACAAAGCAAAAGGTGCCGGGGAAAATCTTACGAAAGCTTGAGATTCCTGCCACACAAATTGTTCAAGAGCTATGGTGCGACGGTCAAACCGCATTTGACAAAATTGAGATGCTTGGGCAAGAATATCCTCTTCGCCAGCGCTCTCAGGCTGGAATTGAAAGTGCTCTTTTCGATGCACAGATTTTTCCAGCACTCACAATGGGCATATGCGGATTTACACCAGAACTGCTTGGCAAGCGTGATGGGAACTACATTGTACGCGCCAGCACGCCTCACGGCACAATCAAAACGCTCACGTTTGATGGCTCGACGTACCTTCTGCGTTCAATCGAAGAGCTTCGCCAAACTCCACAAGGCATCTTGCAAGCGAAGCAAGAGTTTCGAGCATATGAGGAATTTGAAGGTGTCAAGCTTCCCACAACAGTTCTGCTACGAACAAACGCTGGCACTCTCATCGGTAAAAATAGCTACAATATTAATCCCCTGCTCGACGACAGCATTTTTCACCCGTAGAAGAAGGATACAGCGCTAAAATGTAATACTAGCGTTGCTTCTGCGCGAGAGGAATAATGCGGTCTATGCCATCTTCGGGACAGCGTTTGCGCAGCTTATACGACGCAGATTGTGTGGTAATTGGCACGGCAAGAAGGCGCTCTTTTGCAATCAAGATACCACACATTTTGCAAATACCGTATACTTTGTTATCAATGCGTTGGAGAGCCTCATCTAATTTTTTGATGTAGTCTGATATACGCTGAACATGAGCGTAGAGCTTTTCTTTTTCTTGGGCGTCGGTACCCTGCTCTGCCATATGCATCGAATAGGAGGCGTTTTCATCTGCCATCTCAGAGTTTGTCAGATCATCAAGATGCTCGCGCAAAATTTGAAATTCTTCTAGCGCTTTTTTGCGCTCGGCCTGGATATGCTTGCGAAACATTTCCAAGTCTTCATCGGAATACCGTACTGCTGGACGCTGGCGCAATGCAGCTGGAACAGGTGCAAATTCTTGTTCTTCATGCGTACTTTCACTATCATTGTTCATTTCATCATAGTTGCTTGCAGATGTTGCAGAGGAGCGCTGCGATGGCACTATTTGCGTCTGTACTCTCGATTTCAGTGATTTCGCCACAGGTTTTGGACTACTTGCAGGTGCTGTAGCAGCGCCTACAAGAGAATCTGGCGTAGTGGTGCTTACAGTTTTCTTTGTGCTCTGTGTTGCTTTTTTGGAAGACTTGTCAACAGCTTCCTTAATCGAAGCAGGATTTTTCTCCGTACTACTTTTCGTGTCGCGCTGTGCTACTGCACTTTTTGATGCAGGGGATGTATCGCTTTTCTTTGCGCTGCGCCTCGTTATACCAGATTGTTGCTGTATTGCATGTATTGCAGCCGCATCGGGCGTTTGCACTTTCTCCTGAGCATCACGACCTGTTTCTTTTGTAGTAGAGCTACGTTGTGTTGCTGCGGATTTGCTGGATGATGAAGAGGTTTTCTTTGCCATAGCAGAACTCCTTGATATGCTGGAGAAAAGTCAGCACCACGCTGCCTTCTCCCTATCGGTGGAAAAACTCATTATGCTGCAGTCATTTAATATGACGCTCCTATGACGCTTTATGAATTGTTACAGTTACTGTTTGGTCATAGACGTCGAAAGCGGTGTCAAGTTGCTCTGGGCTAAAGGCTAAATCCTTGCAGAGAGTCTCGTTTTGGACGTACGTTCTCATTGCTTCGAGAGCGGACTGCACTTCACGAGGAGCATGTATGCGGAGGGCAATACGGTCTGTTACATCAAACTTCGACTCTTTGCGTAAGTTTTGAATGCGATTGACAAACTCACGGGCAATGCCTTCTTGCCGCAGCTCCGTTGTAATCTCGGTATCAAGCGCCACAGTGAGACCATTGTGTGACGCTACAAGCCATCCTTCAATATCTTCATGGAGAATTTCTACGTCATCAAGCTCAACTGTGTAGGAAGAACCATTAAGGTTAAGCACCAAGGAATGCGTACGTTCAAGTTGCTGGATATCCTCGGCAGACAGTGCTTTGACAGCCTGAGCAATATGCTGGGTGTGCTTCCCAAACTTCTTACCGAGTGTCTTAAAATTAGCTTTTGCCGACTTTCGGACAATACCTGTATCGCCTGAGACGTACTCGACAGCTTTAACGTTGATTTCTTCTGCAATAATGTCTTGAACCTCCTGAATACAGCGGCGTTCATCGGGTGATGACACAGGTATGAGAATACGCTTTAGTGGCTGCCGTGTCTTAATTTTTGCCTTTTCTCGTAAGGAACGCGCCAAAAATACAATATTTTGCGCTTTTTCCATACGCGTTTCCAACGCGGTATCAATTTCTTCTTGCACCGGTTCTGGCATGAGCTCCAAATGAACAGAGCGCGGAGGGATCTGCTCGGTGTACACTGGACAAACAAGTCGTTGAAACAGCACCTCCGCAAGAAATGGAGCAAGCGGAGCAATCATACTCGCTATTGTCAGCAAGACTTGATACAGCGTTTGGTACGCAGCAAGTTTGTCGGCATCGTTTTCTCCTTTCCAAAAGCGACGGCGATTACGGCGAACATACCAGTTCGAAACATCGTTGATAACAAATTCCTGCACAAGGCGCATTGCCCGTGTGATTTCATATGCATCCATATAGCGCAGATACTTGCTTAGCGTTGAGTGCATCTTCGATATAATCCAACGGTCAATCTCAGGACGCTCTGCTACCGGGATAGGTTCTTCCTTGCCTGTGAATCCATCAATGTTCGCGTACAGTGCAAAAAAGCTATAGGTATTCGTTAGTGAACGGAAGAAGTCTGCAATTACTGTCTTAGCAATTTCTTCGCCATTAAACAGTGTTGGCTTCCATGGAGGATTATTAGTTATAAAATACCAGCGTACGGCATCAGCGCCATATTGCTCAATCACATCAAATGGGTCGACAACATTCCCTTTGGACTTTGACATTTTTTGTGCGTCTTTGTCCAGAATTAACTCGTTCACAATCACATTGCGGAATGCTGGCATGTCAAACACTGCCGAGGCAATGTTGTGCAGCGTGTAAAACCAGCCACGCGTTTGATCCACTGCCTCGCAAATGAATTGCGCAGGAAAGGAACGTTCAAAAAGCTCTTTATTCTCGAACGGGTAATGAAGCTGCGCAAATGGCATTGCACCAGAATCGTACCATACATCAATGACCTCTTTAACACGACGATATGTCTTCCCATTGCGTTCGAAGACAATACAGTCCACGAATGGCCGGTGTAAATCAAGCTCGATACCATCGTTCAACGCTTCTTGCAGAGGAACACGTTCTCCTCCTCGAAAATCAGGATGTTCGTATAGTCCTTGCTTCAACTCTTCTATCGACCCAACAGCAATAATATCGGTTGGGTCATTTTCAGCAATCCAGAGCGGCAAGGGAGTACCCCAGTATCTATCGCGCGATAGTGCCCAGTCCTTCACTTCTTCGAGCCAGTTGCCGAAG
Organism: Candidatus Kapaibacterium sp.; assembly: GCA_025055035.1. GTDB lineage: Bacteria > Bacteroidota > Ignavibacteria > Kapaibacteriales > UBA4661 > PH2015. Next base: position 1,298 of record JANWZB010000086.1, on the reverse strand, counting down.
CGGCCAGCACCAATTTCGGGAGGCTGCCAGTTGATAGTGCGATTGTGTGCTACCATCTGATCTTTGTACGCCGACGACTGAATAAACCACGATTCACGGGCATAGTAGATAATCGGGTTACCTGTGCGCCAGCAATGCGGATAGCTATGCAGGTAATCGTTTGTCGAGCGATAGATCTTGTTGGCTCGTTTGAGTGCAATCACAATATCCTTATCTGCACCTTCCTCTGTGCGTGTCCCGCCAGTTACGGGGTCGGGATAGGTCAGTGTTTTCACTGTGCGCCCTGCAAACTGCTGGGCTTGTTCTGTAAAGCGCCCACCCGGCGAAACAGGATTGAATAGAGGAAGCTTATATTGTTTTGTCATCTCAAAGTCATCTGCTCCGAATGCAGGAGCAAGATGCACAATGCCCGAACCATCACTTGCCGATACAAACTCCCCTGCAAGCACTGTGTGCATATCGGGAAACTCATCGCGTGAAGCAGGAATCATCCCCGGAAATGGCGGCTCATACTGCGTTCCTAAGAGCTCTACTCCTTTGAACCGCGCAAGAATCTCGTACGTCCCGTCTAGCTTGCCAACTAACGCCTCAGCAAGCACAAGCGTATCACGCAGAATAACTTTGTTTCCGCCTTGCTCTACATGACGGACATTCTCAACGAGAACATAGTCTAACTCCGGGTGAACAGCAAGTGCTGTGTTGGAAACGAGTGTCCATGGTGTGGTTGTCCATACAAGAATCGATGCACCCTGCAGTATCGGTAGCGAGGATGCTAGAATAGGTAACTTCACATAGCAGTTTGGGTCTCGAACTTCCTTGTATCCTAGTGAGAGCTCATGCGACGATAAGGGCGTTTCCAGGGTTGGGGACTGCGGCGTAATGCGGAAAGACTTATAGATTAAGCCTTTGTCAAAGAATTGCTTCAACGACCACCATACCGACTCAATATATTCATTAGTACAGGTAATGTACGGATTATCAAGGTCGAGCCAGTATCCCATTCGCTGCGTCAGTTCTCTCCAGCCTTGATTTTGCTCAATATTCGTGTAAACGAATTTTCGGCATTCACTATTAAACTTTGCAATTCCAATGCGCTCTATTTCCTGCTTATTTGCAAGACCGAGCTGCTTCTCCACTGCAAGCTCTACAGGGAGCCCGTGCGTATCCCACCCTGCTCGGCGTGGCACACAGTACCCACGCTGTGTCTTGTAGCGACATATCATGTCCTTGATTGTCCGCCCCATTACATGATGAATTCCCGGACGACCATTCACTGTCGGCGGACCCTCGTAGAACAT
>JANWZB010000085.1 GCA_025055035.1 Candidatus Kapaibacterium sp. | reverse complement strand
GACTATTGTCGGCAGTGCTCTAGGTCTTGTCTCGTATACTCACCCGGAAGAGTGGACAGCATTTATTGCGGTTATACAGCTCGGAACATTGCTTGCTGTCCTGATGTATTTCTCTCGGGATATTATGCATATTTCTACTGCGTTCATACGAGAGAGCATTATACAGCGTACCCCGTGGCATAAGCAATCGTTAGAATCTCGCATGGGCTGGTATGTGATTATTGGAACATTGCCGATTGTAACACTCGGCATTCTTCTCAAGAGTATTATCGAAGGTAGTATCACGAAAGATATTCGGCTCATTGCATGGACGCTCATTATCCTCGCTCTTGTGCTGCTGGCTGCAGATATATTCGGCAAGCAAACACGAACATCAGGCAATATTACATGGCGTGATGCTCTTATTATCGGTATAGCACAGGCACTCGCATTGTTTCCAGGTGCATCACGTTCAGGAACAACCATTACAGCAGGACTATTTCTCGGCTTGCAACGTGCTGTAGCAGCACGATTTTCCTTCTTGCTCAGTATTCCAGCAGTCTTCGCTAGTGGCATTCTGCAGCTCTATCAGTCTTTTGCTGCGACAGCATCGTATGACCCTACGACACTCCTTGTTGCCACTACCGTGTCGGGCATCTCTGGCTACGCTGCTATTGCGTTTCTACTACGCTATCTACAGACACACTCAACAGGAGCATTTGTTGTGTATCGCATTCTTCTTGGTACTTACCTTCTTGTTTTCTGGCGCTCTCCAGTTGTGTAGCCATCAAGAAACTCGTAATCATTTGTCCAGTCTGTACTTCTGAGTAGTAAGTATGCCATCTCTTGAGCTTGATGTTGTCCTGACACCAGACCTTCTTCATTCATCAGACACGCTGGAGCAGAGTATTGCCCTTGTTATCGACGTTTTTCGTGCTACAACAACAATTGCCTACGCACTCCATCATCAGGCAAAAGAAGTCTTCACGCTTCCTAGCCTCAGCGCTGCAGAAGCAAAAGCCCGTGAGCTTCGAAGTCATCTAGGCGACAGCATGGTTGTTCTGTGCGGTGAGCGCGATGGCTTAAAGCCTGAACACTTTGATCTTGGCAATTCCCCACGAGAGTACACTGTAGAGCATGTATGCGGCAAAACCATTGTGCTAGCAACATCTAATGGGACAAAAGCTATTGAACGCGTAAGTACAGCACCCCTTGTACTGGCAGCTGCTTTTATCAATCTTCGTTCCGTTGCAAACTTTATTGTTCGATATATTGTACTCAACGAAGCACGGTACGGTGATTACCATTACACCACAACAGCCTCTATCCCCACAATCACTACTATCACCTGTGTCTGCGCTGGAAGCAACAAGAATTTTAGCTACGAAGATACACTGTGCGCAGGAGCACTTGTTGATACGCTTCAGCAGGAACTCGCTTGCAACGATTATGACATTACTCTTTCAGATGCAGCGGTTGCAGCACAGCATTTGTACAGAGCTCACCGCGACAATCTGAGCACTGTGCTGCATACTACCAACCATGCACAGTATCTTCAGCGTATTGGCTTTGGTGATGATATCCTTGCCGCTATAGCGTTCAACACTTGCTCTATTATTCCTCTTCGTCGCACAGATGGTGCATTTGTTCACTGGCATAATCCACTCAATCTCTAGAATCCTCCTCCTAGACTTCCATCTGATATCCTACACCATGCTCTGGAACTAGGATGCTGATATCGTCGCAGTGTGCCTGTACTGTTGCACGTACTGATTCTATAGCTGCCGTATCCCCATGCACAAGAACTAAGTGTTTAGGTCGTGTTGCAAAAATATATTCTAGCAGCTCGTCGCGCTGAGCATGGGCACTAAACCGAAAGCGCTCTAGTTCACACTCGCGGGTAACATTTACACCTCCCATAGAAAATTCTACACCACGTTCCGAATGCAGTAAGGCGTAGCCGGGTGTAGAAGGATCTTGGTACCCCATAATCCCAATACCAAAATTCCGCAGCGTTACCCAGCGCTGCGCAAGTTGATAGGAAGGACTACCTTCATTGAGCATACCACTAGAAACTATCACAATTGATGGCTCTCTGAAAAATCGCTCAGACATCATGGTCTCATAGTTAATATACGTCAAGGGAATACTTTTCAGAAGAAAGCCCGGTTCTCTGCGCGGAACAGTATGCGCATAGCGGTCATAAATCTTTGTAATACGCTTACTCATGCCACCAGTAAATATCGGTAGCACAGGAATGCGTTGCGCCTGCATAAGCTCAAAAATAATCTTGAGGACTTCTTGTGTCTTGCCTAACGCAAATGTTGGTAGCAAGACAGAACCGTGTTGATTTGTAATATGATTGATAAACCGTGCAAGGCGTAGTTTTTCTTCTTCATAACTATGCGGCGATTCATCAGCACCATTGGTACATTCAATAATCAGGCAATCTACGTGATGTTTCGGTAGCGAGGACCCATTTAACAGAGCTTGCGGAGAAAACTTAATATCACCCGTATGAATCACTGCTGAACCATTCGTTTCCAGCAGCAATGCAGCAGACCCGATAATATGCCCAGCATCGTAGAGTGTTAGCCGTATATCATTGGAATCAGTCATCGAGGACAGACCTACTGGCTGATGTTCTTTACTCAGAACAATAGGCTCTTCGTAGGCAGCAGTGTGAAAGAGAAGGGAAAACGTTTCGAGCATGGCAGGTGTGTAATAGTCGAGTGCACCAGCAGGCAACTCCACGGTGGGCTCAAGCTGGAAAAGTTTCATCGTGTTCCGCAGCATAATTTCGACAAGATCGCGTGTTGGACGTGTAGTAATCATGCGTAGCGCTGGTAGTGTCTTCACAACATAAGGCAGAGCGCCAACATGGTCTGTGTGAGCGTGAGTCAAAATAAAGCTGTGTACAGGACGCCCACCCAAACGCTCTAATTCTGGCAAAGCAGCACGGTCTCTCCTGCGCGGATGCAATCCTGCATCGATGATAATACCATGCCCATTGATATTGATATAGCAAGAGTTTGCGCCAATTTCTCCTGCGCCTCCCAGCATCAATAGCTCGATAGTCATCCGACTGTGTGTTCCTTATCACAATAGTGCAACATGCCTGCTAGACATTCAGTACCCTTCCCCAAGAAGCTTTCCCTTCTGTGCCCTATGTGCTGATGTTTGTAGTTCGGCATTGTTCCTTTTTCAATCAAATAGATTGAACAGTGAGCAATGTGCACTCACTTACTACAGCTGCCGTAGCATAGCTTTGTAGCGTCGCACGTCGTGTAGTATTGCTACTGCTGCTTGTACATCGGTATCATACTCGATCATCTTTTGAAGCACGGCGCTGCGAGGATAGAATCGCTTCAATATTTCTTCGTACAAGAGCGAGCGAACTTCTTCGCGCTGCCGTTCAAGCTCTGCAAGCTGGTCTTTCATCATCTGATGTTTTGTGGCATCGAGCGCCGCAGCAAGATTATGAGATATAGTGCCTGAAGATTTAAGCAGTGATTCAAGCTCCTGCACTTTCCGAAATGTTGCGCTCTCGTAGATTAGCTTTGAGCGCTTTACGTAGCCGACAAATTGATTGAACAGTTGTCTATCCGCGCTGAAATCTGGGGGCAAAGATGCTTTCGCACCAGAAAATTCGTTTGCAAACGCAAACACTACATTACGTTTGAGCAACTCTCCTACAACGCTATGCTGTATTCTTGGGCGGACTATGGTATCGGGCGTGATGCCACTAGCATCGTGCACAATGCGACCTCGCACCGTGGTAAATATTTTTCCAGTGTCAGCAGGAGGCTTAATAATGCCATGCCGACGGTCATTATAGTCAATTTTTTGAATACATCGTCCCGACGGCATGTAGTATTTTGCGGTAGTCATTTTGAGTGTTGCATCATATGGCAGGGAAGAAATCGTTTGTACAAGCCCTTTCCCAAACGAGCGCTCACCTATAACGACAGCACGGTCAAGGTCTTGTAGTGCTCCAGCAACGATTTCGCTTGCGCTTGCAGTATTATTATCTATCAGCACAGCAAGGGGCAATTTATCGTCTAGCGGAGGGCGGCGTGTGTGGTATCGGCGTTCGCTATCGGCAGTGCGTCCTCGTGTTGCGACAACCTGTGTACCTGAGGGAAGGAATAACTCACATACGCCTACAGCAGCATCAAGCAGCCCTCCCGGATTTTCCCGTACATCGAGAATAAGCCCTTGTAAAACACTCTTTCGGTCAGCGCACAGCTTTTGCAAAGCAAGCACCGCTTCGCGCACTTCGTTGGGAGCATTATGGGTAAAGCGCTCTATGCGCACATAGCCAATGGTGTTCCGAACAATTCCATAGTAGGAGACATTTTTCAACACTACCTCCTGTCGCTGCAGTGTGAATTGCAAGGTATCACGCACCCCTGCACGCAGAATGCGCATCGTAATTGTTGTCCCAGCTTTACCGCGTGTCAGTTTACGCAATTCTTCTGAGCTTGAGCGTAGGACAACGGTCGAATCCACAGCATAGATCTTATCCCCAATCCGTAATCCTGCCCGCTCAGCAACACAGCCCTCAGTGATACCAACGATAGTTACAGCACTATCTATTGTTGAGGTAACAATGCCTAGTCCACCATACACGCCAGTGGTAATGATATCTACTTCCTCGTTTTCCTCGTCGCTAATGTAGGATGTATATGGGTCAAGATGCTTGACCATACCGTCAATTCCTGCCTTGATGAACTCTAGCGGGTCAATTTCATCAACATAGCTACTGGAAACTTGACGAAAGAATTCGCCAAAAATCGCCAGCGATTTCGAGATTTTCATGTACCCTGCATTATCTGCAGGTGTAATAAATCCCCACAGGGCTATGCCCATACCTACGCTGCTTACGAGCATAGCAAGGGTCAGCAAATACTGACGAATACCACCCACAATACGCTTTGTACTTCTCATGTGCCTCCTTGTAGCAAAGAACAGAGCACCTTCGTCAGACGGTATCGGCTACTGGATTTGTCAAGAACTCATCGATTTTTGCTAAGTCTTCATTCGACAGAAGTTGCTGAAGAGCATCGACAAGAGTACTCAGTAAGGATGACTGATACAAAAGCATAGGTTCCGCCTCGCCCTTACGAAATACCTGATAGTTAATCTGTGTATTGAGCATATGCCACTGGCTCTTGAGCTCAATATACCGCAAAGCAACAGACACTAGTAGTTCTTCTGGGTTATCGTCTCCGATGTCCAACGCACAGCGTACGATGGTGTTGCGTACGTCATTAATCCATGCAATCAGTCGTTGCTTCTCAGCTTCCGCACCTTCTATATATGCATCGAGGATGTCGTGCCACAGCGGTTCTAATGCAGCATTCGATAGCAAGGTTTGTACAGCAGACGTGTTCATGGTGGACTCTCTCTTGGTAAAGTTATAGTTATACAGTTATGAGGGAAACAAAAGCGATACTGCAAGCAATATATCTATGTATCGAAGTATATAAATTTGCAAAGCATGGCGGCAAGTCCAAACATGCATGGGTATCGCAGAATGTTTAGCATTGGACGCAAGAATTCGCGGGTTTATGCAAGTTTTGTTTTTTGCATACGGTGCTTTTTGCTAGATTACCCGTCGTTTTCAGTGATACGCATAGAAGACCCAGCGGCTGATATTCTGCGCATTCTTAGCTTGCATCGCGTATGGACTTCATATGGCATAAAATAGATAATTCTACAACACTACACAATAGCGTTGTAAGTAGGACAAGGGAAAAGTTTGTCCCTACACTTCTTTCACAATAAGCACTTGCTCGGATGCGTCTTTGCAGTAGTTGGCAGGCGCGTTCTACGTATATGTTCGTCTGCTTACGCAGATAGCAGATTTGATACACAATTCAGGCAATCCTGTGTTAGAATGCAGTGTCTTTTCCTTTCACTTTTTATAGTTCTGGAGTTACCTAATGGCAAAAGTTCCTATTACAGTTGCATATGGTGATGGCATCGGTCCTGAAATCATGGACGCGACACTCCGCATCATTACTGAAGCAGGCGCAGAGCTAGAAATCGAAACGATTGAGATTGGCGAAAAAGTCTATCTGCGTGGTAACACCGCAGGAATCGAACCACAATCCTGGGAATCACTGACTCGAACTAAGGTTTTCCTCAAAGCTCCTATTACAACGCCGCAAGGTGGGGGATTCAAAAGCCTGAATGTTACAACGCGTAAGGTATTAGGGCTGTACGCGAATGTCCGCCCATGTGTTGCTTATGATCCCTATGTGCGCACAAAACATCCGGGGATGGACGTTGTTATCGTCCGCGAAAACGAAGAAGACCTATATGCAGGCATTGAACATCGCCAGACAGCAGATGTGTATCAATGCTTAAAACTTATTACCCGCCCTGGAACAGAAAAAATTGTGCGTTATGCCTTCGAGTATGCACGTGCGCACGGTCGAAAGAAGGTTACATGCTTCGCCAAAGACAATATCATGAAAATGACCGATGGTATCTTTCATAGCATCTTCGACAGCATTGGAGCGGAGTATCCTGATATCGAAAAGGAAATGTGGATTGTGGACATCGGTGCAGCAAAACTCGCTGACACTCCCCAAGTCTTCGATGTTGTAGTTATGCCAAATCTTTATGGAGACATTCTTTCCGACGTTGCTGCGCAAATTGCTGGGTCAGTTGGTTTAGCCGGATCGTGCAACATTGGCGATCACTGTGCTATGTTCGAAGCAATTCATGGCTCTGCGCCTCGCCGTGCTGGTCAAAACCTTGCCAATCCTTCGGGATTACTACTTGGCGCAGTTCTCATGCTGAATCACATCGGTCAGGGCGACGTTGCCGCTCGTGTCCACAACGCGTGGCTCTACACTCTTGAGCAAGGCATTCACACATACGATATCTATCAAGATGGTATCAGCAAGCAGAAGGTTGGAACAAAAGAATTTGCTGATGCCGTGATTCGCCACCTTGGCAAAGTACCCAATGAGCTTAAAGCTGTCGATTACAGCAAATCCAAACCCATGCAGCCTATTCGTCCTTCCTCACCTCCAAAACCAACGAAGCAACTCGTCGGTGTGGATATTTTCCTAGACTGGTCTGCAGGAAAACCCAATGATTTAGGCACACTGCTTACACCCATCACTGCAGGAAATCTCAAGCTCAACGTTATCAGTAATCGTGGCGTCAAAGTCTTTCCTGGTGGTCTTACAGAAACATTCTGCGTTGATCATTGGCGCTGCCGCTTTATGGCTGACGGGAACTCCGTCCAGCCGACACACATCGTTGAGCTTATGCAGAAGCTCATTAGTCAGGGATTCGATGTCATCAAAACAGAAAACCTGTACACATTCAATGGCGAGAATGGATTTTCTGCAGTACAAGGTCATTAACTTTATACATTCCCTTCCACTATCCACCACAAAGCCGCATGAATGCTAAAATTCAGCGGCTTTCGCATTCTATACTATAGCATGCATATGGTGAAGGTTCTACAATATTTATCGACCATAGCACTCACAGCTGGGCTTAGTATCGTGTATGCTTCTTGCTCCGGACAAGAATACGGTTCCACAAAGCGCTTTCAGGATTCACTGTCATATCTTGCTCTTGGCGATTCCTACACTATTGCAGAACGCCTCGATATTCGCCACTCGTGGGCAATCCAGATTGCGGGACTTGTACGCGCTGAGGGCATTCCACTGAAAAACCCCGATATTCTTGCCCGCACAGGCTGGCGCACTGACCAACTTCTCGAAGCCCTACGCTCTATGCTCGACACAGCAACAACACTTCCCTGCCAATATGACGTCGTTTCTTTACTGATTGGCGTTAATAACCAGTATCAGGGTGGTACATTAGAGCGCTTCCGCAGCGAATATGTCGCACTCCTACATATAGCTATTACCCTTACACAAGGTAATCCCTCGCGTGTTCTCGCGCTCTCTATTCCCGACTATAGCGTTACTCCTTTTGCCCAAAATCTGAATAGGCAAGCGATTGCACAAGATATCGACCGTTTTAATGCAGTACAGCGCGAGGAGTGTTCAAAACTTCGTGTTCCGTTTGTTGATATTACGTCCCTCTCGCGGGCGTTTGTTCATCAGCCTTTTCCATGGGTATCAGATGGATTACATCCCTCACCAGAACAATACGCTGCATGGGCACGTGCTGCTCTGCCCACAATGCTACAGGCTCTGCGACCATAAGCATCATATCCACTAGAGTTCTCGCTATCTCGTTACACTTTGGTATATTCGCGCAATAAACTATGTTTTGTCCTTCAACACACCTCATTATACTACACATATGAGCGCTCTGCATCGTTTTTGCACTGCTTATCTCAACTGCACACTTCTTCTGCTATCGTATGCATTTCTCTACGCCCAGCCACCACTTCAGCGTTCTTCTGATCGGATTACTATTGAAGGAATATATACGGGTCAGTATCGCCATATTGCCGCACAGCCTTTCACACAATGGCTTGCTAATGGCTCACTTGTACTGTTCGATATACGCAAACCTGCACACGAACGTGCATATGAACTACTGAATCCAGAATCTGGCAAGCGCTCGCCGATGTTCGATATGTCCAAAGCCCGTGCAAGTTTTCAAGCGCTTCGTGGCACAGATATAATACCTCTTCTCAATTTCAACAAGCAAGGTACGTTTGCGTTTGTCGAAGATGATAGTGTATTGCTTGTATTGAGCGTGCAAACAGCTGAATTTATACTCATTGCTCACGGTATCAAAGAAGAAACAACGCGCTTTTCGCCTGACGGACAAAAGCTTGCGTATGTCAAAAGTAACGACATATATGTGTATGACCTTCTTCAACAAGCAGAAACCCGCATAACTACAAGTGGCTCAACAACTCTGCTGAATGGTACACATTCATGGGTATATTGGGAGGAAGTGTTCGACCGAGAGGACAGAGGATATGTGTGGTCTCCCGACTCTCGTGCCCTCGCATACTATCAAACCGATGAATCGATGGTAAGCCAAATTATTTTTCCTGATGTTCAGCCTGCTGTTCCAGCAAACATTACTCAGCGCTACCCCAAGGCAGGTGGTACTAATCCTACAGTTCGGGTTGGTATTGTCGAGCTTGATAGACCACAGCACACTACGTGGCTTGATGTAACAGCAGGTATAACTCCACAGACAGAATATCTTATCCGTATTCAATGGCTTCCGAACAGTGCATACCTTGCTGTTCAAACAATGCCACGCGACCAGCGAGAGTTGCACATATTCCTTGCAGAGCGTCGAACAGGGAAGCTCACACACCTTCATACCGAGCGCGATTCTGCATGGGTGAACCTCCACGACGACCTGTACTTTTTTCGAGATGGAAAGCGCTTCCTCCTTGCATCAGAACGAACGGGATACAATCACCTGTACTTATATACCTTTGACGGCAAGGGCACAGCACGGTTACTTAATGCAGTTACTCGTGGTTCTTGGTCGGTAGGTGAAGCGCGCGGTCATGCTATTCATGCCGTCGATGAATCTAAAGAACTTGTATACTTCAAAGCCAATGAACAATCAAGTATGGAGCGTCACCTGTACGTTATCAAACTCGATGGCTCTGGCATGAAGCGCCTTTCGCAAGAAGCAGGGGCACATTCTATAGAGTTTAACGACGCTGCAACGTATTATACCGATTCTTACTCGAATGTGACAACCCCACCAGCACTGCGCTTGCACAGTGCCGACGGCAGACGTATACAGGAACTCGCGCCAGCAAATACTCACGCAGCAGCTTCCTACAATCTACGCTATCCAAGGCTTTTCACTGTTCAGGTTGATGCTGACTTCCGCATGCCTATGCAAATCCTCACTCCGCACAATTTTGATTCAACACAGCGCTATCCCGTCATTATCTACGTGTACGGAGGACCGTCGGCTCCAAATGTTGTGAATATGTGGCAAAGCGATGTCTACTATAGCCAAGTTCTTGCTCATGCTGGCTTTGTTGTTGTCAAGATGGACAACCGCAGTGCTGCAGCTATTTCGAAACGATTCGAGAATACATGCGCGCGATATCTTGCTGGTTCGAGCGAGCTTCAGGATATTCTCGCTGGTGTTCAGTGGCTCAAGCAGCAGCGTTACGTCGACTCCACACGCATTGGTATTTGGGGCTGGTCATTCGGAGGAGCGATGACGCTCCAAGCGATGACACACTCTAGGGCATTCAAAGCAGGTATTGCTGTTGCAGCGCCTACAGATTGGCGATTTTACGACACGAAATACACAGAAGCCTACATGAAAACACCTTACGATAACCCTGACGGCTACAACACAACAAACGTCAATGCGTTGGCTCACCAGCTGCACGGACGGTTATTCCTTGTACATGGAACATATGACGATAATGTTCACCCGCAGAATGTGTGGAATTTTATCAATGCTCTTATTCGTGCGCAGAAGCACTTTGACTTGATGATATACCCAATGCGGAAGCATGGTATATCCGACCCACCTGCACGGATACATCTGTATAACGCTATGGTGGAATTTTGGAAGAAGAACCTGTGATTGCTTATATACCTTTTTGCACTACTGTTCGCAACGAATATGAACGCTAAGCAGTACTTCGTCTTTGACATCGAGACTGTGGGATTGCCGTTGAACTCGTTTGATGAATCCCAGCAGGAGTACCTTCTGCGCTCTGCAGCTACTGACGAAGAGCGAGACAAGAAAATTCGAGAGTTTGCTTTGTCGCCGCTTACAGCACAAGTAGTATGCATTGGTATTATGGTAGTAGAATGGGACGGTAATAACGCCCCAGAAGTAAAACGACAGGGAGCATTTATTCTTGATGAGACGCTTGCTCAAGATGAAAAGAAGACGATATACCTCTCAGAGAATATGAAAGCACAAGCATCCTGTGAGAGCATATTGCTCGATTCGTTTTGGAAAATTCTTGATCAATACTTTGCCAAAGCAACACTTGTCAGCTTCAACGGGAAAGAATTCGACGCTCCTTTTCTCATGCTCCGCTCAGCGGCTTGCCGAGTACGTCCCTCACACAAGATTGTAGATATCAACAAATCTTGGGATAAAGAGCAAAAGCACATCGACCTTCTGAAAGAATTCACTTTCAACGCTCGCGGAGCAAATACGACCGGTGCTACCCGAAGCTTCAACTTTGATTTCTACACACGTGCTTTTGGTATCGCATCGCCCAAAGCCTCAGGAGTGCATGGTGGGAACATTGCCGAATTCTATGCTCAAGGGCGCATACAAGAGATTGCAGAATACTGTATGCGCGATGTACATGCTACGTGGGAACTGTATTGCTATTGGCATCGGTATCTCAATTTCTCTACATAGACTATAGCACTCAGCACTGCAGACTCACATTCTAGAAGTCTTCAAAGCGTACTACAAGTCCTACAACATGTGGCTGCCAAGCAATAGGCGCTTCATCAGTTCGTGCAGTGGTATAGCGATAGATAAACTGGAGGTTTAGATTCCGCACAAGTTCTATTCCTGCCGATACTGCTATTACTAGGCGTTCAACTCGGTCGCCTTCCAGAAATCGTACGGTTTGCTGGTCAATGTACGCAAATGTTTGAGGATCGCGTCGCAGGCTAAAGAGCACATCACCTCCTACATTTCTCACAATGTCTCCTTGTGCATTGTAGAGATTACGACCATGACGGCGATACGCCACTGTGCATGATAGCGGATACCGTCCTCCCCAGAACCATCGCACTTGTCCCATGATTTCATCGCTATTCGGAGGCAGGGTTCCGGTAAACAGGATACCATCTTGTGTCATTGCATTTTGTCGGTCGAAATGTGTGTAGGTGTAGGGTGTTACCATACTGTATTCGAGCGTAACATCAAACGGCATGCGATGTGGAGACATCATAACACCAAGATTCCATGCAATTTTATTCTGCCACCATGATCGACCTGCACTATCGACTCCTATCTTACCAAACTCAATGTCATCGAGCGTGAAATTTCCACGCACTTGTATTCCAGAGATTGGGCGCAGCGTCATATCCAGCCCCAATAGAGCGTTATCTCGGTCGCGCAGATTGTCGCTGCTGCCTTTCAGAAATGTAAACGGGGTAATGTACGCAAGCTCAACTCCACGATTATTGTACACGACTGCTTCCCATAGCGCTAGCTCTCCCCAAGCACCACGCAGTGCCGCACGATGCAATGCCATAAATTTTGGTGGAACAAACGTACCAGCTCCAGCAGAGCGGGAATTGATGACACCGTTGATATCGAGTGGCTCAGCAAGCAAGCTACAATGCATAAAGCGATACTCAAACCCCACAGGTGCTAGCAACTCCACTGAGGGGAATCGTGTACCCAGCATCACAGCATCAACGGGAATACTATTATTCGACATGATGCTACGCATGCCATAACCTGCACCTATGAGTCTTGTCTCCCGACCAATACTTGCATAAAGCCAGCGATAATCATAGCGTAAATGTGCTTCCGACCAATTGATAAAGCGAGCGTTGTATAGCCGAAATGTTGGATTTTTCAGGAGCTGTGGGTCTTCGCGTAAAAATTCTGCACCACTACTAAGAACAGCAGTACTCGTCCCTTGTAAAAAAAAGCCGAGACTACTGTCGACTGTTCCAAATACCCGTCCTCCAATTGTACCCAGAATACCATGTGCTCCACCGCCCTGTGCCCATCGCATATCAAGCGACATTAGCGGTACGATGCTAACGCTCGCCGAAGATGATGCAGAGTGTAGAAGGAACTTTTCGTCGTTTGTGATCACACGAGAAAAGAGAAGCTGAGTTGAATCGCTGATAGAAGCAAAGACAACGGCACGCTCAGCTACAGTAATACCGAACTCTCGTTCAAAAAGCCTCAGTGTTTGACACTCGGTATACGACAACAGGGAATCTGCTCGACGAATAGCGCGCAGTGCTGCAACAACCTCCTTGCGCTGTATAGGCAGCATCACAGAAGAAAAATTCGGCATTATACCACGTGCTTCTGCATGAAGCAGAAGCTCATAGACAGGATGGACAACAGGCACATGCTCTACTTGAGCACGACCATATGCACCACATAACCATACAACCACCACAACACTACAGCACACACGCATGATGGAGAGCATCAGAAGAAATTTTCGAAATACAAGAACACCAGTAATTTATCAAAATTTCTCTACCAAGCAGAATGCTTTCCACTAAGTATCTGCCCACACTCTTCACCAAACGCAAACAACCGAAAGAAAAATTGGTAAAAAGCCACGAAAAGAATATCTTTGGAACGCGCTGTGCACTCACAGGTAACAGGCAAGCCTACGCACGTACTATGTTGTATCTTTACCTACAGACGAGGCTGTATGAAATTCGGAATACTAACAGGCGGTGGAGACTGCCCGGGTATGAATGCATTCATTCGCGCGGTTGTCCGAACAACGCTGAACCTACGTCCGCAGACATCAGTATGGGGTGTTGTTGATGGCTGGAAAGGACTTCTGGATAATACATATGTACGGTTAA
>JANWZB010000084.1 GCA_025055035.1 Candidatus Kapaibacterium sp. | reverse complement strand
TGCTTGAAACAAAAGTCTCTAAGAGCGATATCAGTCTTCTCATCAAGCTGCTTCCTAACACAGAAATCAAGTACTCCGACCAGCAATAATACCCTTATAATACTTCCCTAGCTGTTGCGTTATGTTCACAGGACTTGTGGAAGAAATTGGTGTCGTACGCTCTCTAAGCCCACAGGGAAGAGGTATTCGCATCACTGTTGCCGCACAGCGCGTGCTACACGATATCCATATAGACGACTCTATCAGCATCAACGGAGTATGCCAGACAGTTGTCCGCCGTGATGCTTCATCGTTTGATGTTGAAGCGGTAGAGGAAACGCTTCTAAAGACAACATTCAGCACGTTGTACCCCGGTAAGCGAGTAAACCTTGAACGGGCGCTTGCCATTGGCGACCGCCTTGGAGGACACATTGTGCAAGGGCATGTTGATACACGCGGCACTGTGCGTGCTATTCGCAAGCACGAAACAAGCTGGCTTGTTACCATTGAGTTTCCACAAGAGTTTGCACGATATATCGTTCCTGTAGGCTCAATTTGTGTTGATGGAGTGAGCTTAACAGTAGCCCGACTCGAACATGCAGCATTCACAGTGTCGATTATTCCTCACACATGGGTACACACTACCCTGCACGAGCTTGCTGTTGGTAATACCGTGAATCTTGAGTTCGACGTTCTTGGCAAATATATCGAGCGTATGATGCTCCACCACTATCATAGGCATACGCTTGACCCTACACATGCACTGCCACATTCACAGTCAATAACTGATATTTCCGAAGAATGGCTCACACGCATGGGATATAGCTAGTTGCTTATGTACAAGCCTTGCACTACTATTGATAGTTTCACATCATAGTTATGGTATCATCGCGCCGCGATAGCATGATAGGTATCATCGTTGCTTGCACAATTATGTTGATGTGGTGCTTGCATCTTGGAGTAGCCTTGTCGCAGGATATTCGTGTGCTTCCTATTGCACAGATTATTGCTCACATTGCCGTGCAAACATTTCTGTTTACTGGTTTGTTTATCACGGCACATGATGCCATGCACGGTGCAATTTGCCGACACTATCGCCGACTCAACCATGCTTTGGGTATAGTATCTGTGCGGCTGTACGCGTTGTTCTCTTATCGCACATTGTGGCAGAAGCACTGGGAGCACCATCGCCATGTTGCTACACCACGTAAAGATCCTGATTTTCATGATGGCAATCATCGAGGCTTCCTACGCTGGTATCTCCGTTTCCTTCTCACATACATAGGGTGGAAGCAAGTTGCTGGTATGGCAATTATCTTTAATATTCTTCTCCACGTCTTTCATGTTCCTCTTGGAAGCATTCTAGGGTTTTGGGTATTGCCATCGCTGCTAAGTACAGTACAACTCTTTTACTTTGGCACATATGTACCGCATAAGGATCCAGAGCCACATGAACCCAATGTAGAGTACAGTAATAGACATCGCTCTCGTACAAGTATGCTGCCTACATGGCTTTCCTTTCTAACGTGCTACCACTTCGGCTATCATTACGAGCATCATGAATTTCCTTCTGTACCATGGTGGCAACTTCCTCGAAAGCATCGCGAGTATCTACGCAATCTGCCTCAAGAATAAATACTGTGCTCATAGCTTTAGTGCATTACTTGTACACACACTCTGTTCCCCAACTCGTGCTATTGATTGCTGTGCTGTTTACTATATCTGCATGCGATATTCTGCATGCTCAGGATACTGACACCTTATCATCGCAAGTGTCTGCTGCAACGCGGCAGGGCTGGAGGATTATACCTGTTCCAAGCTATTCACCAGAAACATCGTTTGCACTCACAGTAGGTGGTGTGTACTACTACAGTCAGCACCATGGCAATGCCACAAGCCGCCTCAATCAGATTTTTGGTGGTATTCAGTATACACTGCGCAACCAGTTTGTTGTTAGTGTCCTACCGGAGCTATATTTCCATCATGAAAACATTCGTGTGTTCGGTCAGCTGGAAATTTCACGTTTTCCGGACTTCTTCTATGGAATAGGTAATGACCTGCCCGAAAGTAATCGAGAGCCGTTTAGCATTTTCCGCGCTGCAGCTATTGGTAGTTTTTGGATAAGTCTAAATGGGCAAGGAATTCGAAATGGCATCAATGCAGGAGTGCGTTTTGATATTGACTATCAGGCTATCACTGAGCGACAACCCGGTGGATTGTTGAGCCGCGAGCATACTGACACAATTCCGGGTCGGCAAGGTGGGCTGCTTGCCGGTATTGGTCTTGCCATCAACTATGATACACGCGATATTGCCGTATGTGCACGGCGTGGAGAACTTGTAGATATACGGCTTGTGCCATATTCGCGGCTGCTCGGTAGCACATTCGAGGGCTGGCGAGCTACGCTAAGTGCGCACAAATATATCACATTCCATCAACCAGAAAACCAAGATGATAACGGCTTTGCTCACACCCTTGCTATACTCTGGTTTACCGATCTCACGACGGGGAATATACCATTCTTTCGTATGGGACTACTTGGTCAGAACGTCAGTGGTCTTGCTGTTGCGCGTGGGTATTATGGTGGGCGTTTCCGCGATAAGATGATAAGTTACGCTCAAGCAGAATACCGCTTCCCGCTGTGGTGGCGCTTTGGAGGAGTGATATTTGCTGGTACGGGTAATGTTGCACCCAGCATTGAGCAGTTCGACTTCTCTACGCTCAAGCACAGCATCGGTGTAGGATTACGCTTCGCTGTTGTCCCAGAAGAGCGTATCCATCTACGGATTGATCTTGGATACGGACTTGCAACCCAAACACTGTTTCCCTATGTGTCCTTTACCGAAGCATTTTAAGTTCTGGTTGTTTCACCCTAAATCTGTATCACTATGCCACGTCCATCACTACTCTCCGAAAGCCAAGTTCGCGAGATGCTGAGCTCCGTACCTCACTGGGAGCATGTTGGCGCATCATTGCAGCGGACATTTACATTCCCAACATTTCTTCATGCTATGGGCTTTGTCAATGCCGTCGCTATTGCAGCAGAAGCTGCCGACCACCACCCTGATATCGCTATTTTTGGCTGGAATAAAGTACGCCTGACTCTTTCCACGCATGACCGCGGTGGCTTGACAGAGCTTGACTTTGCTTTAGCATCAAAGATTGATACCTTGCAGCCATAGTTAACTGTTCCACACTCTCTTCTTTTCTTATGTTCGAAACGATTCTCACTGTTGGTGCTATCGTATGTGGTCTCGTAGTTGCTGCTGTGCTCGTGGTGATTTTGCTTATGTGGGCAAAGGTTGATATTTCTGGTATATTCAGAGTTCTTGCATCGTGGCAGAATTCAGCTACCCGCACCAGTCCACACGAGAGTGTAGCAGGCAAGGTTGGTACAACGACTCTCCACATTCGCTACGGTCGTCCTAGAAAGCGTGGAAGGCATATCTTTGGAAAGCTTGTCCCGTACAACACAGTGTGGCGCACTGGTGCTAATGAGGCGACAGAAATAAGCACCGACACGGATGTCATAGTCGGTGAGAAGCTTCTCAAGGCAGGTACATATCAACTATTCACTATCCCACGCCCCGAAGCATGGACAATCATCTTTAATAGTAAACGCGGACAGTGGGGTGCTTTTTTCTATAACCCTCACTACGATATTCTGCGCATTGATATCCCTGTTCGCTCTCTCGATGGCACGTCGCCCGTTGAGCAATTAACTATCACTATTGACTCTCTCGCCCCGAATACAGGGTTCACAATCATGTGGGATACTGTTGCTGTACATGTTCCTGTGAAAAGCCCGTAACACTTCTTGTATGCTTCAAAGGTACGGAATTCGTGTTTTGGTAGCATTTTTCGTCGTTAGGTAAGTGCGTCTCTTGTTCCCGGACAAACCGTGATGAGTATTATATCGAAGCCTGATGTATGAACACCTAGACATTCTGTGTAATGTAGGATATTTCTACTCCACGTGTATGTATAGGCACGCGTAAGCCTAATAGGTAAGTAGTACCCCTTGATTGTCGGAATTGACGCTTTGTGCATAGAAAGTATGACAAGTTCTATGGTATTCCAGTCTATTCATCCATACGACCAGCAGCTTGTTGCAGAATATCCGACGATGGACGACACATCGCTGCAACGACGCATAGAGATAGCATCACAAGGATTTACCGTTTGGAAGCGCACATCGTTTCAGCAGCGTGCTGACCTTCTCAAGCGCCTTGCAACGCTCTTGCAGAGCCATCGCGATGAGTATGCACGGCTTATCACGATGGAAATGGGGAAGATCTTACGAGAAGCGCAAGCAGAAATTGACAAATGTGCAACAGCTTGTAGCTTCTATGCTGAGTATGGAGAATCCTATGTTCGTAAGGAAGTCCTTGAGGAACGGCATATGCTCCCCGATATGCACGTGGGATATGTCGTCTTTGAACCGCTCGGCGTAATACTTGCAATTATGCCATGGAACTTCCCGTTTTGGCAAGTTTTTCGGTGTGCTGTGCCATCGGTAATGGCTGGAAATACTGTCGTACTGAAGCATGCACCGAATGTAACAGGCTGTGCACTAGCAATAGAGCGCCTTTTTAACGAGGCAGGTGCACCAGAAGGCGTATTTCAGGCGCTGGTTGTTGATAATGATACTGTCGAGCGCATCATCGCTCACGATGCCATACAAGGTGTTGCTCTGACAGGGAGTGAATGCGCCGGTGCAAGCGTAGCATCATTGGCGGGGAAGTATATTAAGCGTTCAGTGCTCGAACTAGGAGGCAGTGACCCACTCATTGTTCTTGACGATGCCGACCTGGAACAAGCTGCTACAGTTGCCGTGCAATCACGCATGCAAAATGCAGGACAGTCATGCATAGCATCCAAACGTTTCATTGTGCACGCAGCAGTCTATGATGACTTTGTATATCGTATACAACAGAAAATCTCCGCGTTGAAGCAGGGCAATCCCTTCGATAATACAGTGACAACTGGTCCTATGGCTCGTATTGATTTAGCCGAAAAACTCGCTATGCAGGTTCGTATTACAAAACAACAAGGGGGCGAATTGCTCATAGGAAGCATAGATACTCTTCATACAGGGGCAAATTTTGCACCGTCGCTTATTGTCAATGCTCCTCAAGAATCACCCGCTTTTCGTGAAGAGCTCTTTGGACCTGTAGCGGTTGTTGTCAAAGCTGCGAGTGAGCAGGAAGCAGTGTACCTAGCTAATGCTTCACGATATGGCTTGGGCGCGTCGATTTGGACGCAGGATAGAGAGCGTGGGCAACACATCGCTCGCCAGATTGAAGCAGGCTCTGTGTTTATCAACGGACTAGTGAAATCTACGCCGCAACTCCCTTTTGGTGGCATAAAAAAGTCTGGTTATGGACGCGAGCTTTCCTATTTTGGCATGAAAGAGTTTATGAATGCAAAAACGGTATATGTATGCCGATAGCGTCTTGCTTCAGCATCATTGAGCAAATGGCATAACTTCATCGTCCTTTCACACTTTCCTTGACGCTTATGTCCACAAAAACCCAAGAACTCTATGAGCGCAGAAAGCGCGTTGTCCCAACGACACTCGGCATTTTTACTCCAACAAGTGCCGCCTCTGCACAAGGCGCAACTATTATTGACGCCGATGGTCGTGAACTGATAGATTTTGCTGGTGGAATTGGTGTGCTCAATGCAGGGCATTGCCCTGAGCCAGTTGTCAAAGCAATTCAGGATCAAGCGGCAAAGCTCATTCACACCTGTTTCCCCGTCTCAATTTATGAATCATATCTAGATTTAGCAGAGAAACTCGCAACACTCTTTCCACACCACGCCCATGATGGAGATTGCACGAAAGTGATGATGACAAATTCTGGTGCTGAAGCTGTTGAAAATGCTATCAAAATTGCACGACAAGCCACTGGTCGACAGGCAATTCTGTGCTATTTGGGAGCTTTTCACGGGCGTTCGATGATGGCAATGACTCTAACCTCAAAAACTGCCCTCAAACTAGGGTGCGGGCCATTCGCGCCAGAAGTATACCGTCTGCCCTTCCCAGCGTATAATCCTCGTATTCATACAGCCTCAGAAGCTGAGTTCTGCCAAGCCCATCTCGATGAGATACGCAAGTATTTTACTACGACGGTGGCTGCTCAACATATTGCTGCAATTATTATTGAGCCAGTACAAGGCGAAGGTGGATTCTATGTTGTTCCCAAACCATATCTGCAGGGACTGCGCCAGCTATGCGATGAGACAGGTATTCTGCTCATCATTGACGAAGTACAGTCAGGCTTTGGGCGTACAGGGAAGTGGGCAGCATATGAGCATTATGACATACGGCCCGATATTTCTACATGGGCGAAGTCGATGGGTTCGGGAATGCCGATTGGATGTGTGATTGCAAAAGGCTCTATCATTGATAGCATCAATCCCGGGACGATAGGAGGGACGTATCTTGGAAATCCCGTATGCTGTGCAGCAGCACTAGCTACTATCCAGTATATGGAGCATATCGATATCAATGCGCTTGGAGTAAAGATAGGAAGTATTATCCGTAAGCGTTTTGAGGAATTCCATAGAAAATATCCGCAGCATATAAGCGATGTTCGCGGCTTGGGAGCAATGCTCGCATTTGAGCTTTCGATTGGAGGAGATATAGCAATGCCAGATAGTGAGTCCTGCAAAAAACTTATCCACTTCGCTGCCGAGCAAGGTCTCATTTTGTTGTCCGCAGGGCTTCACAGCAATGTTATTCGCACACTTACGCCTCTTGTCATTTCCGAAGAGCTGCTCAATAGGGGACTAGATATCATCGAAGCGGGGCTGAAAATGCTTGCAGGCTAACTCGCTGGAACACTCATACCACATACTAGCTGCTGAGTATGATACAAGCAAAACCATTTCAAGAGAGGCAGCAAACATTTTCATCAGGGGATGAACATAGTCCGTTCTTAGTTTGTTCCAGCACTGGGCTTTGTCTGAAGCTGCTCTTGGCGCTCGAGTTGCATAGGGTTTGGCTGTGGCGTCTGACGATTTTTGAATAGTTGGAAGCGTGTCTGTACTTGCTTACGCGGATACGAATTATTGGAAAGGTCGGTATCTGCTGTTTCCAAGTATGGGTCTACTGTAAAGGAGATTGCTTGCTTTGTTGTCATCACGACTTTCTTAACCTTATGGTTATTGTAGCGCCAAATTTCTGCAGGAAACCGGTGAATTTCCTTGGTGTTATCGGCGAACGTTATTTCGAGGATAATAGGCATCACGAGTCCCCCGATATTTTCAAACTCTAGCTCATAAAAGTTTGTTGTGGGAGAGAGTAGTCGTCGTTCTTGTTCGCTCAGGCTTTTCATAAAGCTTTCGAAAGCGCGTTTCTGCCATGGTCGCACAGCAAAAGGATCGGTTTTATTGTAGTAGTCTTGTGCTGCACTGTCACGCTCAACGAGTGTTGTTGGAACATCTTTTTGGTTGCGTAGTGCTGTTATATCCGGTGGGAGCAAGGCTTTATCACGCTTTTTATTTTCGAGCTCTCGCTCAGGGTCGCGCGTGTCAATCACATAGCGCTGCACACTGTTCAGGGCAATATCTGTATGTTCTGTCCCGTAGAACCAGCCACGCCAGAACCAATCTAAGTCTACTCCCGACGCGTCTTCCATTGTGCGGAAGAAGTCAGCAGGCTGCGGATGCTTAAACATCCAGCGTTGGGCATACTTCTTAAAGGCAAAGTCGAAGAGTTCACGTCCTAGAATTGTCTCACGTAAGATATTAAGCGCTGTTGCAGGCTTGTCGTAGGATTGGCTACCGAACTCATGAAGAGGAATGTTGTCCGACGTCGTCATGATAGGTGTCAGTTTGCTCTTTTCTGCTTTCATGTAGTCGGTGATCAGGTGTGGAAAGCCTGCTTCCGAAGGGAAGTTCCTGTCCCATTCTTGTTCCGTAAGAAACTGGAGAAATGAGTTCAGACCTTCGTCCATCCACGTCCACTGGCGCTCATCGGAATTGACAATCATCGGAAAGTAATTATGCCCAACTTCATGAAAAATGATGTACAGCAACCGCGATTTTGTGCGCTCGGAGTATGTACCGTCAGAGTCAGGACGTGGCGCATTGAAGCTAAGCATTGGGTACTCCATACCACCACCGATGTCGACATTTGCAGAAATCGCCACGGGATACGGATAGGGGAATGTATGCTTCGAGTATACTTTGAGCGTATGGGCAACAGCACGCGTTGAGTATTGTTCCCATAGTGGATTCCCTTCTCTTGGGTAGAACGACATCGCCATCACTTTTTTCCCTTCGATGTTCACTCCCATTGCGTCCCAGATAAACTTTCGTGATGAGGCAAAGGCAAAATCACGCACATTATTCGCCTGAAAAATCCATGTTTTCTTGCGGTTCGAGGGTGGAGATTGGGTTGTGCGCTCCATCTCCTCTTGAGTAACAATTTTGACTGGACTAGAAGCATTCTCTGCCTGTTTCAGGCGTTCGCGCTGTACTGGCGTGAGAACTTGCGCAGCATTCTGCAGTGTCCCAGTTGCTGCTACAATATGATCATCGGGCACAGTAATACTTACCTTGTAGTCGCCAAATGGCAGGGTGAACTCACCTGTCCCAAAAAATTGTTTATGCTGCCAGCCTGTTGCATCGCTGTACACAGCCATACGCGGGAAAAACTGCGCAATGCCGTAAATGCAACCGTCGTCAAATTCTTCGTAGTTCGAACGAGCATTAAAGTGTTTGGGAACAATCTTGAACGACCAGTCTATACGAAACACGAATTTCTGCCCTGTACGTAATGGTGTTGGGAGGTCGATACGCATCATCGTTCCCACAACAGTGTATTTTAGCGGTTTCCCAGATGCGTCAGTAACAGCCTTGAGCTTGTATCCTCCATCGAAACTTTCTCGTTCAAGTTTGCGCTTGATATAGTCCAGCGAAAGCGATGGCTTCATCTCACTTGGCTCAGCACGGTATCCTTCCGAATCTTTAGCAAAAAGATTCTGATCGAGCTGAAGCCATACGTAGTCTAACACATCAGGCGAATTGTTCGTGTAGGTAACTGTCTCTGAGCCGCTCAGCGAACGCTGCTCATCATTCAGCTCAACGCTTATAACATAGTCTGCCTTTTGTTGCCAATACTGATGTCCCGGTGCACCTGATGCTGTTCTATAGGAGTTTGGTGTAGGGAGAAGCGAGCCAAGTGGCTCAAACTTGCGATGAGGATTACTGCTACCATCACTTTGAGCTTGCGCTACAATAGAGGTACTTACGTGCACAAGAGCACTAAGGACAATACGTATAACGCTATTCGGGAAAATACAGCGATAAAGCTTCATACAAACATCCTCACAAGGAAGGAAAAAGAACGATGGGAACACACATGTACAATATAATGTGCGAAGTTACATAAAGCATAGCAGAATGCAAGCAAGAAAGTCATATCGTTGCAATATCACTGTTTCTCAAGCGTTTATACTATTGCTCTATGCATAATGCACAATGTGCGCCTGGCGTCATATTTCCCCTCTCATCTTTTGGATTCCGTATGGCAGCATCAACACACTCTTCGCACCATGCCGCAACACATATGCACATGCACAGTGATGCACACGAAACTCTTCTTCAGGAGTTTGTGGCTATTCGAGCAGCAACGCTGGAACTGTGCAAGCCTTTGGAAATCGAGGATTACGTTATCCAGAGTGCACCGTTTATGAGTCCGCCGCGATGGCATCTTGGGCATACTTCGTGGTTTTTTGAAATGCTTCTCACACGCTTTGTGCCTAATTACACTGTGTATTCACAAGCATATTTGTACTATTTCAATTCCTACTATGAAGGCTTCGGTGCACGTATCAATCGCCAAAAGCGCGGTTCTGTTTCACGTCCTACAGTACAGGACACGCTACGGTATCGTGCCCATATCGACAACCACTGCACAGCGTTGCTAGAGCACCTTTCCGCACTTCCAAACGCAACAGAAGCTGCGCGGCTATTTCACTTAGGGCTAGAACATGAGATGCAGCATCAGGAGCTGCTCGTGTACGACATCAAGTATCTCCTTGCCGACGAGTACAGACCACTTCAGATAGCTCCAATGCCTTGTGCTCGTGAGCGCGTTGATGGTGATGTAGAGTTTCGCGGTGGTCTGTTTGAGCTTGGCGCACGCACTGATGAATACGTATTTGTCTGGGACAACGAAGCGCCGCGTCATACAGTCTATGTACAGGACTTTGCCCTGGATAAGCGCCTTGTAACAAATGCTGAGTTTCTGGAATTTATACGCGATGGGGGTTATCGGAACTACCGTTGGTGGCTGTCTGCTGGCTGGGATTGGGTGCAAGCAGAAATGATAGAAGCTCCGCTGTACTGGGAACGCCATGATGACGCTGGAGGCTCGACGTGGTATATTCGTGATTATCGCGGTGTACGCTCTGCAGACAATCATGAACCTGTGCAGCATGTTAGCTACTACGAGGCTTCTGCATACGCAAAATGGCGTGGTAAGCGCCTTCCTACTGAGGCGGAGTGGGAATATGCTGCGACATTATCGCCAAGTGGTGTAAAACAGGCATTTCCATGGGGGCAAACTACAGTAGATAGCTATCATGGTAACTTTTTGGAGAATAACCTCTGGAGTGCTGCCGAAGCTGGAACATTTCCAGCCGGAACAACAGCACACGGCATTTGGCAAATGCTTGGCGATGTATGGGAATGGACGTCTAGCGATTACGCCCCGTACCCCGGATTTCAAACGCAATTCGATGAGTATAACGATAAATGGTTCATTAATCAAAAAGTGCTTCGTGGTGGCTCGTTTGCTACACCGCGTGCAAGCATACGCTCTACCTACCGCAACTTCTTTGCACCTACAGACCGCTGGATGACCTCAGGATTTCGCTGCGCCCGAACACTGATGTAGGAACAGCCCGTAAAAAACTTGACTTTGCTGGAAATTCTCTGTATATTTCGCGCGTTTGTTTGCCAGGTACCTACAACGCTCGCATTATCATGACTCTTCCAAGTGCACACCTCCTCTTCATGCTTGTGGTTGTTGTGCTCATCGTCATACTATAACGGCGGTGAGAGAAGAGTGCATGCAAGAACTGTAGCAAAGCCTTTTCTCACTGCTCTGGGAGAAAAGGCTTCATCGTTTTCATTACAACCACACTAGTGGTAACCGTTTCTACAACGCACTGCTTGTTCACAGTACTACCACGCGTATGCTTAACAAATACAGCCGCGTTCTCACACAAGACGACACGCAACCTGCAGCTCAAGCGATGCTGTATGCTATTGGCTTCTCCGATGAGGACATGCATAAAGCTCAGGTCGGAATTGTTTCAACAGGGTTCGAAGGAAACTCATGCAATATGCATCTCAATGAGCTTGCTCGCCTTGTGAAGCAAGGCTTCGCTTCCCCAGAGGTTGCCGACAAAGCTTTAGGACTCATCTTTCACACTATTGGTGTGTCCGATGGAATGTCGATGGGGACACAAGGAATGCGTTACTCGCTGCCTTCCCGTGACATTATTGCTGATAGCATCGAAACCGTTGTCAATGCCCAAGCATATGATGGCATTGTCGCTATCGTTGGTTGTGATAAGAACATGCCCGGAGCTGTGATGGCAATGGGACGGCTGAACCGTCCTGCTATCATGGTATATGGTGGAACGATTGCTTCGGGGAACTACAAAGGCAAAAAGCTCAATATCGTCTCAGCATTCGAAGCCTTAGGAGAGCGAGTTGCTGGGACACTCTCCGAAGAAGACTTCCGCGGTATTATACGCAATGCCTGTCCGGGCGCAGGTGCATGTGGTGGTATGTACACAGCCAACACTATGTCTTCGGCAATCGAGGCATTGGGTTTAAGTTTGCCCTATAGCTCTTCCAATCCTGCTGTAAGCCCTGAAAAACGCAGTGAGTGCCTAAGTGTAGCACCTGCTATGCTCAACCTTTTGACGCAGGATATCAAGCCACGTGATATCGTCACGCGACGTTCTCTCGAAAACGCCTTCGCTATTGTCATGGTTATGGGAGGCTCAACAAATGCAGCTCTGCATCTTATCGCGATTGCTCGTGCATTCGACATTCCTTGGACGCTCGATGATATCCAACGTATCAGCGACAAAGTACCGTACCTGGCAGACTTGAAGCCCTCTGGAAAATACCTGATGGAAGATATTCATGCAATTGGTGGCACGCCAGCTGTGATGAAGTTTATGCTCGAGCATGGGCTCTTACATGGGGATTGCTTGACTGTTACAGGAGCAACAGTTGCCGAGAATCTTGCATACGTGCCACTTCTCGATGAACGCCAAGATGTTATTCGACCGCTCCACAATCCGATTAAGCCTACAGGACACCTCCAAGTACTCTACGGGAATCTCGCTAAAGAAGGAGCAATTGCAAAGATTACCGGCAAAGAAGGCGAGCGCTTCACTGGTACAGCACGTGTCTTTGATAGCGAAGAGGAAGCAAATAGTGCGATTATTGCAGGTACGATACGGAAAGGCGATGTTGTCGTTATCCGCTTTGTTGGTCCGGCGGGTGCACCTGGAATGCCCGAAATGCTGAAGCCTACCTCTCTCATCATGGGTGCAGGCTTAGGCAACGATGTAGCGCTGATTACAGATGGTCGCTTTTCCGGTGGTACTCATGGCTTTGTCGTTGGTCATATCACTCCTGAAGCACAGCGAGGAGGTCTGATTGCATTAGTCCGTGATGGTGATACAATCACAATCGACGCCGTGCACAATCGCCTTCATGTCGATATATCCGATGAAGAAATTGCACGCCGCCGCGCAGCATTTATTCTTCCTCCACTTAAAGTTTCAAGCGGATACTTGTACAAATACGCACGAACAGTCTCGTCAGCAAGTGAAGGCTGTGTAACGGATGTACTATGAAAACACCGTATGCCGCGCCGTGGAGTTCCACCCTGGATATACTAACATTTCGACAGACAAACCACCTAAACATTCATTATTTCTGCTCTTTTCGGAGAGGATGTACTATGTCTGCACAAGCACCAGAAACCACCTACAAAATGAAAACTCTGCCTCGCACCATGACTGGGGCAGAAGCAGTCATTGCTTGCCTCATAGAAGAAGGTGTAGACACAATTTTTGGTTATCCGGGCGGCGCAATTATGCCTGTCTATGATGCTCTCTACGACTATACTGATTACGTGAAGCACGTTCTTGTACGCCACGAGCAAGGCGCAGTTCACGCGGCACAAGGATATGCGCGCGTATCAAATCGTGTTGGTGTCTGCCTTGCAACATCTGGTCCTGGGGCAACCAATCTTATAACGGGAATTGCTGATGCACAGATAGATTCTACTCCTCTTGTCTGCATCACCGGACAAGTTGCTTCTCATCTGTTAGGTACGGATGCATTTCAGGAAACTGATGTTATTGGCATTTCGATGCCCGTTACGAAGTGGAACTATCAAATTACTAAAGCGTCGGAGATTCCTTCAGCATTCGCCAAAGCATTTTACATCGCGCGCAACGGTCGCCCGGGTCCTGTTCTCTTGGATATCACCAAAGATGCCCAATTTAACATGCTCGACTTCCGCTACGAGCCGTGTACGGGCATTCGCAGCTATGCTCCGTATCCTAAGCCCCGCCCCGATGATATTATTGCTGCTGCATCACTCATCAATACAGCTCGTAAGCCGTATATTCTTGTTGGGCACGGCGTTTTGATTGCTCAAGCACAAGAAGAGTTTCGAGTGTTTGTGGAAAAAACAGGTATCCCTGTGGCTTCGACACTGCTCGGACTTTC